>PGXB01000005.1 GCA_002838945.1 candidate division Zixibacteria bacterium HGW-Zixibacteria-1 | reverse complement strand
CAACATCTGAACACCTCCTGTCCTTCGGGACTCAGGATGAGAAAGAATCATAATAATAGTATCCTTTCTCCGTGTCCACTAAATCGGGGGAACTTCACATTTCACCACTGCCACGATTAAATTCCACGGCATGGAAATATGTAAGTCCATATAGAGCAAGAACGGATTCCCATCTGGGAGTCAATTGCTGCCAGGTCCCGGCGGTAGCAATCACAGAAGCAACTACAGCATAAGAGTTGGTGTCATCTATGCCGCTTTCATCAATATATGCTATCCAAATATCCACAATTAGCCTTTATTAAAATATCAAACTTATCCTATCCTTTCTGATTTGTCAAGCAATCAACCTAGGTCTGTACAAGTAAAACGGTATCTAGAACTTCTATCAACGCGCGATCACCCACTCAAAACCGCCATTTCCCCTCTCGAATTATTAATTTGACATAAATCGCTAATTGGGCTATTATGAAGGCCACCCTATGAATTTTTTGGAGCTTTGAGGATTGACAGCGTAATTCAATAAGATGGAAAAAGACAGGCTCAAAACCCTCATCGCGCCGGTCGAGCACGACCTCACTGTTTTCGACCAGCGCCTGGCTGAATTTCTTAAAGGCGATACCCCGCTGATAACCTCGATTGCCCAGCATCTGATGCGCTCCCGGGGCAAACGGATGCGCCCGGCACTGATGTTTTTGCTGTCGCGGGCGGCGGAGTTTTACACCGAACACACGATTTCGGCTTCGCTGGCCATCGAGCTGATTCACACCGCGACCCTGCTTCATGACGATGTTGTCGATGATTCCGAAATGCGGCGCGGGTTGGAAACGGTTAACTCCAAGTGGACCAATCTGGTGGCGGTGTTGATGGGCGATTTCCTGTTCGCCAAGGCCTTCCGGATGATGGTTACGGCGCAGTCGATCGAATTGGTTTCGGCGATTTCGCGGGCGACCGAGCGGGTTTCGGTCGGCGAATTACGGCAGGTCGAAGAGACCTCCAATTACGACCTTTCCGAAGAGGAATATTTAAAAATAATTGCCGACAAAACCGCTTCGCTGTTTGCGGTATCGTGCGAAGCCGCCCCGATTCTGGCCGGAATAAACGGCCACACCAGGGACAGGTTTGCCCAGTTCGGCGAAAAGGTCGGGGTTGCTTTTCAGATCGCCGATGACCTGCTGGATTTTGTGGGTGATGCCGATGTCACCGGCAAAGAACCGGGCAATGATGTTATCACCGGCAAGGTCACTTTGCCGCTGATTTACACCCTTCGCAACGGCGATAAGGGCCGCCGACGTGAAATCATGAAAATTCTCGGCAACGGTATCGATCAGGGCGGGTTCAGGACCATTCTGGATCATGTCAACGAGGCCGGAGGTATCGACTATGCCCAGCGGCGGGCGGTGCAAATCGCCAATGAGGGTCTGGAAATGGTTAAAGGGCTCAAGGACTCTATTTACTTTAAATCGCTTTCCGGGATGGTGGAGTTTTCGACCTCGCGTGCCGCATAAATCGCCGGTCAGATCAAAAGTGCCTCATTTAGCTGCGGAATCTGTATAACAAAATATGTTTGGAATTGTAGAACTTTCAATAGATTTCCTGAGCGGTCAGCCATTTCTGACGGCGCTTTTTTTTGTTTTTTTTATTCTCTTCGCTATTTATCTCTATCGCCGTACCAATCCTCCGTTGTCACCCGCGATCAGAGTCCTGCTGACCGCTTTGCGGATTATTGCGGTCAGTGCCATTTTTCTGGCCCTGCTTGAACCGGTGCTGTCATATAAACGGGAATACGACCGGAAGCCCAAACTGACCATATTGGTCGATCGTTCCAAAAGCATGGATAATATTGAGAACGGCATGAGCCGATCGGCCCGGGTCGATTCTCTGCTTGAATCCGATAACTTCAGGAAATTCGCCGAGGCCTTCGATTACAGTATTGAACCTTTTGCGGGCGGACTCCTGGGGGAGGCTGTTGCGGCAGATCCCGAAAAAACGGCTCTGGGCGAGGTTATTGAGCAACAATCAAATAATGAAATTGCCCTGCCTGCGGAGGCATGGCTGCTTTTTTCGGACGGCATTTCCAACATCGGTGTCGCCCCTTCCGAGGCGGCCATGAGAAGCCGCTCGCCGATCTATACGGTCGGCGTTGGTATCGAGACCGGCGAGAAGGATGCCTCGGTTTCGGGAATCGATTATAACCAGGTGGTTTTTGCCGGAAAACCGACCACAGTTTCGGTGATGCTGGAGTGGCAGGGATTGAAAGGTGATCGGGCCAATGTCGAAATCAGAAGCGGACAGAAGGTAATCGCCAGCGAAGCGATTTTCCTGCCGGAAGGGAATCTTCAGCGGGAATTGCCGATAAAATTCACACCCGATAAACCGGGACAGCAGACTTTTAAGGTAAGCATTTCGGGTATCGATGATGAGCTTTCCATGGATAATAACAGCCGCTCATTCTCCATGACAATCCTGAAGAGCAAAATGAATGTGCTTCTTGTCTCGGACCGGCTGGATTGGGAATATGCTTTTCTAAGCCGGTTTCTCTCGCGCTCGGAATCGATTGACCTGTCCGAGGTGGTTTATAAAAAGGGGGGAGGATATCTTACGGGGAGTTTCCCCAATAATCAGGCCGATTTGAATCGCAATGACCTGATTATCTTGTATGATGTCAATATTCGAGCGCTGGAATCCCGAAAAGCGCTTCTGGACTCATTTATTAAGGATAAAGGGGGCAGTATTCTTGTTTTCCTGGGCGAGAATTATCTGAGCGCATCTTTTCCGCGATGGCTCGATGACTTCCTTCCCTTTACTAACAATCGCAAGAGCAGTCGCTTGATTTATTTTAAGTTTAACGGCCAGCCGGTTGAGAATTATCTCTTTCATCCGGCAGTAAGAATCGCCGACAGCCGTCAGTCCATTCGCGAGGCCTGGCAAACATTACCTCATTTTGAAGCTTTGGCCCCCACCGATTCGGTGACACCCAACTCCGAGATCCTGGTCACGGCCGGACTGGGTCGGGGCGTTACCGACCAGCCGATAATCGGCGTCCGCACTTTTGGCGCCGGCAGAGTTTTGGCCATAGCGGCATCGCCGCTCTGGCAATGGGCCTTCTTTGACTATGGGTTCGGCGGTGATAATCGCGAATATAAGCAGTTCTTTGACGGCCTGGTCAATTGGCTGTCGGTCAAGGAAGAATCCGATCCGGTTCGGATCGTCCCGGATAAGACGATTTATACCAGGGGCGAAAAAGTCGGTTTCAGCGCCTTTGTTTATGATCTCGGCTTTCGCCCGATAAGCGGAGCCTCGGGGTCCATTACTCTTGTAGGGGAAAATGACGGTGATTCCACCATGGCGCAGCTTGTCGAAACAGCCGATGGCCGGTATCGTGCCGAATTCGATGCTCTTTCACCGGGTCGATATAAATATGCCGGTGTGGTCGATAAGGACGGCCGGACGCTGAAGGAAGGCACCGGTCAAATTGCCCTTGAAAGTTTCTCGATTGAAGAGTATCGGCGGCGCCCCGATTTCGGCTCATTATCAACCGTATCGATGATGACAGGCGGGAATTTCTATAAAATAAATGATGCCGACTCACTCTATTTTGTAATTGATGCCGATAAGGTGGCGGTTTCAATCCAGAAAGAAATAATTCTGTGGAATAAGTTCTGGCTTCTGGCCGTATTTATATTATCTCTGGCGGCAGAGTGGATAATCCGAAAACGGTATCAGCTTATATAATACCATAATGCAACAATGTGAGAATTTTGGGATAGACAATATTAGCCGTATTTTTTACAAATATTGATTGATAATTTCTTCCGCCCATATTATAATTGCCACTGCTTTAAGACTAGAGGATGAAAAAGGATGAAAATAGCTGTAATAGGTTCCGGGTTGATGGGACGCGCTGCGGCCTATGATTTGAGCCGCGCTGATGATGTCGAAATGGTTGGACTCTATGATTTTGATCTGGATCTGGCCCAGGAAATAGCCCGCAAATATGGCAATGATATTATAACAGCAGGTAAAATCGACGCCGGAAACGAAGATGAAGTTACCAAAATTCTGATGGATTATGACGCCTGTGTCTCAGCGGTTACTTATCGCTATAATCCGGGATTAACCCGCGCTGCGATCGCATCAAAGACACATTTTTTTGATCTTGGGGGCAACAACGAAGCCGTGGCAACGCAGTTTGCCATGGACGAGGAAGCAAAAGCGGCGGACATCGTCGTTATTCCCGACTGCGGCCTGGCGCCCGGGATGGTATCAGTTTTGGCCGCTGCCGGCATCAAGGAATTTGATAAAGTGCGATCCCTGAAAATAAGGGTTGGGGGATTGCCGCAAAACCCGCGCCCGCCCCTCAATTACCAGATGGTATTCTCATCGGAAGGATTGATAAACGAATACTGGGAACCGGTCATTGTGTTGGATAACGGCGAAAAAAAGACAGTTAATCCGATGACCGGGCTGGAAGAACTGGAATTTGACGGTATTGGCAAACTGGAGGCCTTCTATACTTCCGGGGGAACATCAACCCTGCCGGATACCTACAAGGGAGTCGTTGATTTCCTCGATTACAAAACTATCCGCTATCCGGGCCATTGCCTGCTTTTCAAAGCGATGCTTGATATTGGCCTGGGTTCGAGAAGCGAGGTCAAAGTTGACGGCATGGGCGTTGAGCCGAGAAAGGTATTCAAAAAGGTTCTTGAGAAAAACCTCAGTTTCGGCGATCCCGATATGGTTTTGGTGCGGCTGATTTTTGAAGGGGATAAAGACGGCCGGAATATGGAACTTGTATATGAAATCGTCGATCGGCAGGACACCCGGACGGGGCTGACCTCGATGATGAGGACGACCTCATTCCCGATAGCCATAATTGCCTGGATGGCCTGCCAGGGGCGAATTACCCATCGGGGGGTGGTCCCGCAGGAAATTGCGGTGGAACCTCAATTTTTCATGAGCCAACTGAAAAAAAGAAACATAAATATTAAGGTAACTAAAAGCTAAAACGGATATTTAGCTAATATTTATCGATTTAATCCTCATTCAACATGGAAGGACATCCCCGGGCCCCTGACAACAATTTCTCATAATAATTGTACTTATTATTGCCAAATTGGTGTTTGTTAAGATTTTTATGGAAATTATTATTGATCAATTTTTATGAAAATCGGTTTTTGCCCCGAAAAATGACAAAAAAATGAAAAAAACACTTGAAATAATTGTAGGAATAGTCCATATTGTATGCCATTAGAGCGTATAAAGAATGTAAAACATTTGGCACAAACTGTAAAAGGAAGGCGATATGCAATTATCACGAAAAGCCGACTACGCACTTAGAGCAGTAATGCATTTTGCCGGTTTGCCCAAGGGGCAGTTGGCATCTATCGGGCTGGTGGCTAAAGCACAGTCTATTCCAAGGGAATTTTTGGCCAAGATATTGAAAGACCTGACCTGGGCCGGTATTCTTGTTTCATTTCAGGGAGTAACCGGTGGTTACAGACTTGCCCGGCCCGCCAAGGATGTATCTTTTCTCGATGTCATTGAAGCGATGGATGGTCCCATCACGCTTAATCTCTGTGTCGAGAGCGACAAATGCTGTGAGCATTACAAAAACTGCAAAATGCGTGATTTTTGGATTAAAGAACAGGATCATTTCAAGAAAGCTTTATCACGGGCCAACTTCGCCAAGTATAAAGCGATTTTGAAAGAGAAAAAATAAATAAAAGACGCATAAGCAATTCTTCGCAAAGCAGCAGGTTTGGCCGATTGGCTCGCCTGCTGCTTTCCATAAGTGGGCAAATTGCCCATAAATTCAGTCAGAGATCCGACGGCGGGACATAATCCGTAATAATTCTTATCCCCCTTTTAGAAAAAGCAGAGCTAATTCGAACATAATGGGGTTGATTTTTCTTCCCGAATATTGTAATATTTTGCGGCATTCCCATATAATGCTGGTATAATTTATGGCCCATGAAAAATTTCGGTTTTTCGGCAGGAACACCGGCAATATTGTGGACGTTTTAATAATGGCTGCGGTCTGAAAAATGTCTTTTTAGGAGATTACATTATGAACTTTGAGGATAAAGATTACAGGATCCGCGTCGGTTTGGCCGAAATGCTTAAGGGTGGCGTCATTATGGATGTTACCACCGCCGAGCAGGCCAAAATTGCCGAGCAAGCCGGCGCGGTTGCGGTTATGGCTCTGGAGCGGGTACCTTCGGATATCAGGGCCGACGGCGGCGTGGCCCGCATGGCAGATCCGGATATCATCGAAGCTATAAAAAAGGCGGTGAGCATTCCCGTGATGGCCAAATGCCGGATCGGTCATTTTGCCGAGGCCGAAATATTGCAGGCGCTGGAGGTCGATTTTATCGACGAATCCGAGGTCCTGACACCGGCCGACAATAAGTATCATGTCGATAAGTGGCGTTTTAAGGTCCCCTTTGTCTGTGGTTGTCGCAATCTGGGTGAGGCTCTTAGGAGGATTTCGGAAGGCGCGGCCATGATTCGCACCAAGGGCGAAGCGGGGACCGGGGATGTTTCGGAAGCAGTCAAACATCTGCGCGAAATAACTTCGGCTATGAAGCGTTTGACTATCATGAGTGCCGAAGAACTTAATGGTATCGCCAAGGAACTCGCGGCACCGCTCAGCGTCGTAAAAATGGTAGCCAAACTGGGCAAGCTTCCGGTACCCAATTTCGCGGCCGGCGGGGTGGCGACTCCGGCTGATGCTGCCCTGGTCATGAAACTCGGAGCCGAATCGGTTTTTGTCGGCAGCGGTATTTTTAAGTCGGCTAATCCGGAAAAAACCGGCCGGGCCATTGTCACGGCCGTGGCTCAGTACCGGGATCCCAAGGCTTTGGCTGAATGCAGCCGGGGATTGGGTCAGGCGATGAAAGGAATTTCGGCATCATCGATTGCGGAAGAGGACCTGTTGCAGGTCAGATAAAGCTACCTTGGTGCGGGCATAATATGACAAAAAGTGTGACAATCGGCGTCCTGGCCCTTCAGGGCGATTTTGAGCGGCATTTGACTCAGCTCGAAGGACTGGCCCTTCGAGGGTGTGAAATACGTCGGGCGGATCATTTGGATAAAATCGACGGTTTGATTATCCCCGGCGGCGAATCCACCACTATGACCGAGTTGATCGACCGATTCAATATGCGTCAGGCCCTGGTGGATTTTTGTACGACCAAACCGGTCTGGGGAACTTGCGCCGGTATGATTATGCTCGCCAGCGAGGTCGATCATGATGCGGTCCGCCCCTTGAAAATTATTGATATTTCAGTGAGGCGCAACGGATACGGGCGCCAGGTCCATTCATTTTTTACAACGATTAAGGCCGGTCTTAACGGTCACATTTCCGATTTGAAAGCCTCTTTTATTCGCGCCCCTTTGGTTTCCAGATATGCCCCGGATATATCGGTCCTGGCAACCTATAAGGATACTCCGGTCCTTCTGGCGCACAAGAACTGCCTGGTAAGTTCTTTCCACACCGAACTGGATGATGATCTGGCCCTGACCGATTACTTCGTCAGGAGATTCGTCGCGGATTCCGGGGTCCATGTCTGAAAAAAATCGGCCGATCTTCGTTTTTAATGAATGAGTAAATGATTAAGCTTAAGAAAATAATTATTGCCCGGTATTATGGGTTTTGCATGGGTGTTAAGCGGGCGATTTCGACTGCCGAAGAAACCATGAGCAAGGGCGGGCAGGTTACGATTTTAAATGAAATCGTCCATAACGATGCGATAGTCAGGAAGTTTGAAGAGGCCGGTCTGGCCCAATCTTCATCGATAGATAATATCAAAAAGGGCACCGTAATTATTTCCGCTCATGGAGCTTCGCCGGAAATTTTTCAGAAGGCGGGTGACCGGGGATTGAATATCGTCGATGCCACCTGCCCCCTGGTAATTCGCATCCATAAAATCATTCATAAGCTGGCCGAGCAGGGATATCAAATCCTGCACTTTGGTGATCCCGATCATGATGAAACCATCGGCATTGTCGGTCACGCGCCCGGCCGCGTGCGGGTGATTCCAAATATGGAGGCTTTGGAATCCCTGGGTTCTATTGAAGGCAAATTGGCGCTTACTTCGCAAACGACCGCCCGCGTGGCCGATTTTAAGGAAGTCGAGAAACTGGCCGCGAAAAAATTTCCACAGGTCGAGACTTTTAATACCATCTGCAATGCCACCAATCAACGCCAGGTGGCCGTCATGGATCTGGCGCCTCAGGTGGATATGATGCTGGTCGTCGGCTCAAGCACTTCGGCCAATTCCAAAAGACTGGCCCAGATTTCATCGGCTATCTGCGGTTCCAGCCACCTTATAAACACCGCCGACGATATCAAAGAGGAATGGTTTCATCGGGCCGACGGCGATGTTGCTGTTGTCGGACTATCTGCGGGAGCCTCGACACCCGATTTCCTGATAAACGGGGCCATCGCCCGCCTGAAAGAACTTTCGGGGGGGGGAGCGGAGGTAGTATATCCGCCCAGGGGGACTGAACGAAACAGACTGGCACTCAAAAATGACCCGTCATAATCAATCATTTGACGTTGCCGGTTAATGTCGGACATTATTCTTATCGGATTATTTAGGCTTGCCAATGGACATATTTTCTGTTAAAATTATGTTGTTTAGTATGATATCATATCCATTCTATTCCGCCTGATGGAGTATCCGCCATGGATGATGAAAAAAAGAGCCGGCAACAACTGCTGGAAGAGCTGATCGAACTGAGACGACAGGCCGCCGGAGGCGGCCAGGTCGAGCGGCAACCTTCTGCTTCTGAAGCCCGATATGAATTGCTGGTGAAAAATGTCCGGGCTGACCTGGCCGTCATCGATTATGATGGGAAATTTATATATGTAAATGAAATTAGTGCTGCTCAGTTTGGATTGAAACCCGATGAAATAATCGGCAGGAATCAAGAGGAATTTTTCCCTCAGGAAATTAATGAGCGTCAACTATCCAATATTCGCCGGGTGATTGAAACCGGAGAAGCTTATCATGAGGAAGCCAGAACATTTATTAATGAGCAATGGCGTTGGTATGATGTTAGTCTCCAGCCGTACGTCGATTCACATGGCAAAATTTCGGCCGCGATGCTTCTTGCCTACGATATAACAGCGTCTAAAAATGCCGAACAGGCTCTTCGGGAATCCGAAGAAAAATACCGCGAATTGGTCGAGAAGGGCGGTATCGCGATTCTCATTGATAATAAAGAGGGATATTTCACCTATTTTAATAATAAGCTGTGCCAACTCTTTGGCTATTCCAAAGAAGAGATGGAAAAACAATCAATCATGTCTCTGATTCACCCCGATGATTATGAAAGGGTATTGAAATATCATCAGGATAGATTTGATGGCCTGGATTCAAAAACCAGGTATGAGTTCAAGGGAGTCAGGAAAGACGGTTCCTTCATATATCTGGAAATTGACGTTACACTCTTAAAATCCGACGGTGTCGTCGTCGGGACCCGTTCATATATTTGGGATATTACCGAACGCCGGCGCGCCGAAGAGACCCTGCGGCGCAATGAGCAGTTCAACAGCGCCGTAATCGAGAACTCTCCGCTGGGAATTTCCGTCAGGAATTCCCAGGGCCGCCTGCTCAGCTATAATGAAGCCTGGAAAAAATTATGGGACATCTCCGACGACGAAATAGGAAAATTGTATTTTTCGCCTCGAGCCGCGCTGAAACTCGATGAGCATGATGAGTACCTGGGAAAATGGAAACCGCTGGTGGAGAGAATTTATCAAAAAGGCGGCTATCTTTTCATTCCCGAGGTCAAGTCAACGCGTCATCGCTCGGGGAATCCTCGCTGGATTTCCCAGTATTTTTACGCCATAAAGGATGAATCGGGCCGTGTCGATCGGGTTATAGTTTTGACCGAAGATATAACCGACCGCAAAAAAGCCGAGGAAGCCCTGCGGCAAAGCGAAAAACAATTCCGGGAATTGACCGATTTGCTGCCCCAGACCGTTTTTGAGGTGGATCTCGAGGGCCGGGTGACGTTTGCCAACCGCAGTGGTTTCGAATCGACCGGGTATACTCAGGAAGATATCGACTTTGGGCTAACCGTAGCACAACTGATAGTGCCGGAAGACAGGGAAAGAGTTACAAAAAATATAGCGACGCGCCTTGTCGGCGACGACCCGCGGGATCACGAATATACCATGCTGAGAAAGGATGGCAGCACTTTCCCGGTTCTGATATATTCCACGAAGATAGTCAGGGATGAGAAGACTGTCGGCCTGAGAGGAATCGCGGTTGATATCACACTGCGAAAAGAAGCCGAAATCGAAATCAAAAAACACCGCGACCACCTGGAAGAACTGGTCAGGGAACGCTCTTCGGAATTAATTGCGACCAATGAAATGCTGCGCGCCGAAATTGTCGAGCGCAAGAAGATTGAGAAGGAAGTGCGCGAATCAGGGGAGCGCTACAGGGTTCTGTTCGAGACCGCCGGTGAGGGTATTTTGATTGCCGATTTTGAAACGCGCAAATTTCGTTATGCCAATCCGGCCATCTGCAGATTCCTTGGCTATAGTGCCGAGGAATTAGTTGGAATGGGAGTAAATGATATTCACCCAAAAGATAAACTCCGTGAGATTCACGCCGAATTTGAGCTTAACTCGACCTCGCCTCAACATATTGCTGAAAATATCCCCTGCCTGACAAAAAATGGAAATCTCATCTATGCCGATATTGTGGGGGCCACCATTTATATAGACGGCATCAGATGCAGCGTCGGATTTTTCAGAGATATATCCGAAAGAATTCAGGCGCGGGAAGCTCTCCGTGAAAGCGAAGAGAAATTCCGACTGCTGGCGGAATTGTCGCCCAATGCTATTTCCATTGTCCGCGAAGGCAAAATAGTCTTTATGAACGAAGCCGGCTTGAAATTGTATGGAGCGGATCAACCGAAAGATATTCTCGGAAAGGAAAGCCTTGATTTCATTCATCCCGAGTACAGAGATTTTATTCGGGAAAAAAGAAGACAGGTTGTTGAGGAAAATAAAAGTTCGGGATTTAAGGAAGAGAAGCTGGTTCGCCTTGACGGCCGGGTCGTTATCCTGGAAGCTGCCTCGGCTCCTTTCACCTATGAAGGACAGTCGGCCATACAGGTCGTTGTACGCGATATTACCGAGCGGAAACGCATCGAAGAGGCCTTGAAAGACTCCGAATTACAGTACCGCACGACTATTGATTCGATGGGCGATTCCATTCATGTCATCAATCAAAATTATAAAATCATCCTGTGCAATAAAGCCCTTCGGGAATGGCACGATGAAATTGGTCTGAACTCCGATATTCACGGTAAAGACCTCTTTGATGTATATCCCTTCTTAAGCGAAAAGGTGCGCGAAGAATATCGTCGGGTTTTTGAAACGGGAGAGACTCTTGTCACGGTGGAAAGCAATGAAGTCGGCAGTAAGAAAATAGTTACCGAAACTCGCAAGATCCCGATCAGCGACGGTAATCAGGTGGTGCGGGTCGTGACGGTCCTGCGCGATATCACCAAAAGGGTCCTTGCCGAAGAGGCCCTGCGAGAAAGCGAGGCCCGGCTGCGATCGACGGTTGAATCCCTTCCCTTCGATTTCTTTGCCCTCGATGAAAACGGGCGGTATATATTGCAGAATTCCGTTTGCAGAATGCATTGGGGAGATTTAATCGGCACCAATCCCGAGGAGGCGGAAGTGAGGGATGAGGTCAAGCAGATCTGGCATGAAAATAATCGTCGAGCGCTGGCCGGCGAGACGGTTGAGGGTGAAGTGGAATACCTGTTTTCCGGACAAGTTGAACATTACTATAAGATCATTGCCCCAATCTACTATCAGGGCCGGATAAAGGGTATTCTTGGCCTGAATATGGATATTACCGACCGCAGACGGGCGGAGGATGAACTTCGCAAGGCAACTGAAGAGTTGAGTATTGAACGCGAAGCTCTGGAATCCAAAAATACTGCGCTTAAAGAGGTTTTGAATCAGATTGAGACCGAGAAGCGGAATATAAAGCTGCAGATTGCGGCCAATATTGACAGGGTTATAATCCCTGCAATACAACGACTTAGAGAGAATTGCGGGGATCGCCTTCGCAAACATGTTGACAATCTGGAAAGTAGTCTCAAGACCATATCGGCCCCCTATATCGAGAAATTGAGGAAAGATTATTCGCAGCTATCTCCAAGGGAGTTAGAGATTTGCGACATGATTAAGAAGGGTTTGATGTCAAAAGATATATCGGAGTTACTTAATGTCTCGGTGCTGACCGTTCATAAACACCGTGAAATGATACGTAAGAAGCTGGGAATCAAGAACAAAGAGGTAAATCTGAGTTCCTTTCTTCAGTCTCTCTGATTGCGTATATATTATACGTAATATATCCCTAAATTTATCTTATTGATTTTTTGTTTTTTATTAACGATAATTATACTGTCAAGTGATATTCTGAAGCCAGATGCGGGTGCCCCGCAGGTTCTTTTATGAACAGAATGGGGGAACTTTAGGTGACTTTGGGTGGTTAAATAGTTGGCAACTTGATTTTGCCCATAACAGCCTTTCCCTCACAGAAGCGCTTAGTGTCGTTGAAAGAGTTTTACAACGTTTTGACTGGGGGCCTAAAGACGAACAATAAGCAGTGCAGGCAAAAATTTGCGTGCGTGAAAGAAAAAAGTATTTGAAAAAATAGAATTATGAGTATTTATTTTGTAATATATAACAATTTCACCGGGGGGGACGATAATATTAGAAACCCCCCTCTCAGGCAGCAGTGCATGTATCGGATGCACCAGGCATCATGATCATACATTTTTAGAGGACACTTTTATGCGTTAATGGAGGCGCAATGCTTAAGACAATTGAATTATTTCTGGTTCCCGATGACCCCGGATGCAAAGAGGTTCTCAAATTATTGGAAGAGCAAGAACTGCGGGTAAGAGTTCGTGACATTTCCAAGGAACCTCTGAAACTGAATGAAATTACCAGACTGATGCGTCATTTAAACCTGCGTCATTTCCTTAATCATGAGGCGAAGGGTTTTACCAAACATCATTTGGACAACACTCTTCCCCCCAGGGATGAACTTTTTCAAATGATGGCCGAGGATAACGAATTGATCAGGAGACCGATCATCGTCGCGGGCCGTCTGATGGTGGTGGGGCCGAATCTCGCCAAGATCAAGGAAATGTTGCAGATCAAATCGAATGGAAATGGTAATGACCCGGTCAGACGACCGACGGCGTAAAAAGGGGTATAATTCCGGACGAGCGAAAAACTGATTCCATTTTATCCCGCTCTTCATTATATTGGCTTCTGTTGAGCCAAACATTTTTGCCTGAGGAGCGGGAATGGATGTAGAAAGAGAAATTCTTGAAGTTGATATTCTTGTTGTCGGAGGCGGCCCGGCCGGGCTTTCATTCGGGTATCATTTAGCTGATCTGATTCAAAATTCCGGCGGTGATTTATCGATGCCGGAAATGATCATTATTGAAAAAGGTTCCTATCCGGGTGCACATTCCTTATCCGGCGCCGTTCTTGATCCGCGGAGCCTTAAGGAGTTGATGCCCGATTTTATGGATAAAGGATTTCCCTTTGAACATGAAGTCGGCCCGGACTCCTTGTACTATTTGACCGAAGAATCCCATTTAAGATTTCCATTTCTTCCCAAGCCATTCAAGAATGAAGGCAACTATATAATATCTTTGAACAAGTTCACCTCATGGCTTTCCGAGCAGGTTGAAGCTCGGGAGATAAATATATTCCCCGCGACCGGCGGCTATGAGCCGGTTATCGAGGACGGCCGCGTGAGCGGTATCAGGACGGTCGATCTCGGCCTTGATAAAGAAGGCGAGCCGAAGTCGAATTTCGAACCCGGTTCGATAATTAAAGCCAAAATGGTTGTTTTCGCTGAAGGTGTTCACGGCTCGCTGACCAAGCAGATAAGACAGGAACTCGACCTGTTCAAGGATGCCAATCCGCAGTCCTATCTGACAGGTATCAAGGAAGTCTGGGAGATCCCCGATGGGCGGTTGCGGGACGGCGAAGTCATTCATACTTTCGGCTGGCCGCAGCCGGGCGAAGAGTATGGGGGCGGCTTTATTTATAAAATGAAGGGTAATATGGCCGCGGTCGGCTATGCCGTCGGCCTCGACAGCCCCAATCCGGCCAATGATCCGCATTATAAATTTCAGATGTTTAAGACGCATCCCTTCATCCGCCGGATTTTCGAGGGCGGGAAGATGCTTCATTACGGGGCCAAGACGATTCCCGAGGGCGGCTACTACTCAATGCCGCGGCTTTACGGTGATAATATCCTGCTGATAGGCGATTGCGCCGGATTTCTCAATTCGCAGCGCCTGAAA
Organism: candidate division Zixibacteria bacterium HGW-Zixibacteria-1; assembly: GCA_002838945.1. Lineage (NCBI taxonomy): Bacteria > Pseudomonadati > Candidatus Zixiibacteriota > candidate division Zixibacteria bacterium HGW-Zixibacteria-1. The sequence goes on along the minus strand of PGXB01000005.1, from coordinate 107,015 downwards.
GGGATTCATCTGGCAATAAAGTCGGGGATGATGGCCGCCGAGACCGTCTTCGACGGGCTCAGGCAGGGCGATTTCAGCGCCTCCGTTCTGAAGGGCATGCAGGACAGGTTCGAGTCGTCCTGGGCCAAAGACGAGCTTTACCGTGTGCGGAATTTCCATGCCGGGTTCGGGAACGGCCTGTTTATGGGCATGATGCATTCCGGTTTGCAGATGATTTCCGGCGGACGCGGACTGATCAACAATATCGAAACGAAACCGGACCATGAGCATATGATGCCTCTTCAGGAGTATATCGCGCGCTATGGTGAGGAAAATACCAAACACGCTCTTAAGTTCGATAATGCCTACCTGTTCGATAAACTGACCGATGTTTATCACTCGGCCACCAAGCATGAGGAAGAGCAGCCATCGCATCTGGTCATTGCCGATTTAAATATCTGCAACAATCAATGTACCGAGGAATACGGCAATCCCTGTCAGTATTTCTGCCCGGCCCAAGTGTATGAGATGGTTGATGATGAAGCACGCCCGGGAAAGAAGAAACTTCAGCTGACACCGTCCAATTGTGTGCACTGTAAGACCTGCGATATTGCCGATCCTTATCAGATTATCAACTGGGTGACGCCTGAAGGCGGCGGCGGCCCGAATTATACTAACTGCTGAAAAAATATGAAATAATAAGAAAGGGCGGGTGCGATCGACCCGCCCTTCCTTTATGGGTGAGTGGAGAGATGACTAAAAAACATCAGCCGGTTCACGGACCGTGTCCGGCTTCTTTTCAACAGTGGGCTGCGGTTGCGGAGCGGCGCCCGATGCCAGAACGTATAAGGCAATCAGGTTAATGAACGGCAGCAGCATCAAAACTCCCCAGAAGGTCTCTTTCTGGCGGGCCTTGGCGATTTCAACCCAGATCAAAGCATAGGTGACTATGTTGACGAACGGGATGAAATAAAAAACAAACCAGTACCAGGCCTTTCCGGCAAGCTCGACTGTTTGATATAAATTGAGAACAGGAACAAACGACCACCATGGATATTTGTGGCCGGTTTTATTGGCTATGGCATACTGACAGCCCGCATAATAAAAATACAGGGCCAGCCAGAAGAACCAGAATAAGCCACCAAAGGTGCCGGATTCGTACATAACAGCCTCCGTTTAAGATTTAGAATTATTGATGGATGATATCCATTTTAGCTCTATTTTATTATCGACCGCTCCATCGGTATTATTAACCTTAATTAGTAATAGAATTCCGGCAGATCCGGCCGGCAAAAATTATACGTTTCAACTCGAAACAGTCAGGTGGTTTGTGTTTCTAAGTTGATGTCCAAAAATATCTTATCTTATTATATTGAAAGGCGAACGTATATAATTTAATTACGTATCAGGATATATAAGAAAGAATCACCGTACAGAGACATAAAGGTGCTTATAAAAGTCATTGCCGCTCAGATTGAACTGGGGCGGGCGCTGAGTCTCGAAGAAAATCTTATGATTTTCAAACAGCGTCCCGATTTTCTTTGCCTGCCCGAATATTTTCTGGTGGAGAAAACATCGCCGGATTTTGCCCGGTCCGCGTTGGGGATTAAGGAGAGTCTGCAATATTTACAGTCGCTCTCCGAAAGGCTTTCGACCTGCCTGATCGGCGGCTCGGTGGTCGAGGGTGAAGGAGATTCTTTGTACAACAGTTGTTATGTCTATAACAGGGGCAGATTGACCGGTCGTTACCGGAAGTTGAACCCGGTTGAAGGTGAAATGAATAAGGGGATACTCCCGGGCGACAAAATTTTCACGACGGTTATCGAAAATGTCAGAATCGTGGTCCTGATCTGTGCCGATGCGCTTAATATCGGAATATTCGAAGAACTTTCCCGACATAAAATCGATATTATCTTTATACCGACCACTTCGCCGTTTCGTCCGGAAGAAACGAGATTGGACAAGTTCAAAAGGGATAATGATATATATGTCAAAGGAGCGGAAGCGGCCTCCAGTTATATCGTCAAATGCTGTGGAGTCGGGTCGCTTTTCGGAAAAATGCTTCAGGGTCGGTCATTGATTGCTTCTCCCTGGGGAATACTCCGACGAATCGAGCCACATGCCGAACATTCAGGCAGTATTATGACCCTGGTTCCTGATATCGAAGAACTGCGTGATTTCAGAAATAAAAAGAGACCTCAACCCGCCAGATCGAATTTATCCTAATAAAAAAGGGACACCGCTCAGGCGTCCCTTTCTTGCTTCTATTTTATGCCTTAGTTATTCGAATAAAACTGGTCGACATAACTTACGACTTTGGCATTCTTGGTCAAATTTTCAAACCACCGGCCATAGGCATCCTGGCTTTTCTTCAACTGCACCGCAAAATGCAGAGAATCCTGTTTCTGGTTGAAGACTTCCAGACTTGCGGACTGCTTATCGAGCAAGGTTAGAATGGCGGCTCCGCGATCATACTCCACCGGTGGAGTAATGCCGTTAATGTTTTGGAGGCCGAAGGCCGCCCCGATGACTTCCGGTGCGCGGCCGATCCCGGAAATCAAACCATTGCGGTTGAACATTTCCGATTGACCATATATATATCCGTATTTTTTGGCGGTATTATTAAAAGAATTTCCGGCTATAATATCATCATACATGACCCGGGCCGTATCCATCGCCATTTTCTTTGCGTTTTGTTTCCTGAGCTTTGTCGTGATGGATGCCTTGGCCTGATCGAAAGCGGTATATTCCTCCGGGAGGTGAGAGGCCACCGATATGACAAAATACAAATTCTCCGTTTCCATCATATCGGAGACGGTTCCGACTTCCTTTTCGAAGGCGAAATTATTGACCGCAAGGTCAATTCCGATATAAGAAATATACCCGTTCTTATAAAACGGAGTGGTCGTTTTGACCTCATAGTTATATGTCTCGGCCGCCTGCTTCAGCCCGACGTTTTTGGCTTCATCCGCAAATTCAGTAGCGCTCGAGGAAAGGCCTTCAAGCGTTTCCTGCGAAGGCACAACTTTAAAAAGAATATGTGCGGCGTTTCGTTTTTCCATCATCTGAGGTTTATCCGATCCGCGCGGTGTTCCCATTTCCTCTTTCACGCCCAGCAGCTTGATTATGTGCCAACCGAACCGGGAACGGACCGGCTTGCTTATTTCATTCACGGTCAGAGACCATGTCGCGCTGTCGAATTCAGGAACCATCCGCCCCCGCTCGAACCAGCCAAGATCACCGCCGGATGACGCACTGGCATCCTCCGAAAAAATTTCGGCAAGTTCCGCAAAATCGGCGCCGGCAATCGCGGAATCATAAATATCCTTTGCCTGTGCATAAACGCGCTGCCAATCATTTTCGGAGGGGACTTTGTCGAAAACTACCAGGTCAATTGTGGCTCGCTCGCGAAGCTTATATTCTTCTTTGTGCGAATCGTAATATGCCTGCATTTCTTCTAACGAAGGTTCTTTCGCAATGGTTTCGAACGGATCCGAAGCGACATTAATGAAGCCGACTTTGATTTTTTCGTTCTCGGCAAGAAACGATTCCATAACCTCCGAAGGCAATACCCTGACTGTGCTGAGAATTTCAGCCTGGAGCTTTCCGCGTTTCAACTCCGGCGTGACCATCGCCTCGAGCTGAGCCCAGAAGGGGGCATTATCCGGACTGATCATGGCACCCATATATTTCTGCCGGTCGAATTTACCATCAGTCATAAACTGTGGCGCCTGTTGTACGATTTGCGGAGGATACATCTTGAGATATTCATACAATTCTTCACTGGATATCGAGATATTTCTTTTCTCCACTTCGCGGTTGATCAGGAAGTCTGCAACCAGTTGCGACCAGGCTTGATCCCTAATTTCTTTTTCCTTTTCCGGAGGAATATCCTCTTCAGTCTTTTCCTGTTCCTGGCGATAAAGATTGGAATAGTAACGACTGTAAACTGCTATCGGGATGTTTTCACCGTCGATAACACCGACGGTATCTTTCGGTTTTTCCTGAAAACCGCCGCCTCCCCAGCTGAATATGATTGTGAAAATAAAGGCAATCAGCACCAGAAGCATGATGGGACCGATCATTTTTCTCAAGAGTTCAAACATCGAGTCTATTCCTCCAAAAAAGTATTTTACATTGACTTGTTAATATATGCCAAATTCTCATTTTTGCAAGTCGGATATTTAATGTCAACCCTATTCTTTTACAAAATGTTTTGACTTTGAACCAACCTCGACATAATTTGTTAAAACATTTAATATGAATATCTTATCGACCATATATAAAACCTCGTTAATAATCCTGATTTTAGCGGTTTTACCCGCTATTGGGGCCGATCGAGCCTGGCCCGTAAAGGGGGAAATCGACCTTTCCTCAGCATTTTGCGATTATCGGGCGCTTCATTTTCATGGCGGAATCGATATCAGAACCGGCGGAACCGAGGGCCGGCGAGTATATTCGCCGGTGGATGGCTATGTCTGGCGGATTAAATATTCTTATACAGGATATGGGAAGGCAGTCTATGTTCTAGATAATCAAGGGTTTATCTATGTTTTTGGGCATCTGTCGGGCCTGTCGGACCGCCTGGAAAAAATCGTCAGAGAAATTCAATATTCCCAGAAAAGATATTACCTTGATTCGAGCTTTTCGCGCAATCAAATTCCGGTCAAACAGGGGGAATTGATTGCGCTATCCGGTCAGACCGGATTCGGCGGGCCGCATCTTCATTTTGAAGTACGGAATCCTCAAAATATGCCGTTAAACCCGCTGACAAACGGTTTTCCTCTCACCGACAATTTTGCGCCTGTTTTTGACGGGCTGGCTCTGGCCTATCAGGACACGGTCTCGCTTTTCCCTGATGGGCGGCGAAGGGCTTTCCTGGAACCGCGTCGGGATAAATCGGGGGGGAAGTATCAAATAGACACACCCGTGCTGATTCAGGGGCCCTTCGGCGTGGCGGCTAAAATCATCGAGCGGATTCGCTCCAACGGTCCGAGACTGAATATTCTGAAGGCGAAGCTTTTTATTGATGATTATCTACACTATGACGGTAATTTCGATCAATATGACTATGAGCAGACCGCCATGGTGGACCTGACTTATGATTATTTCCTTGCAACCGCCAGGGATCAATCCTGGCTCCTGCTTTTTGAGCCGGGAGGTAAGGTTTTTTCGGGCAGCAGTTCCCAGTTTGAAAAGGGGGGTGTTTTTACGGGCCGGACCTCATTCAGTTATGGCTTGCATAACGGCCGGGTCGAGATCTATGATGCCGCCGGAAATATGTCGGAACTTGATTTCAAGTTTGTATGGGCGCCGAAAACGCTTTTTGACGTGGGGCGAGTCAATGATTCCACCCTGTATTTGAGAGCCGGGCCGGATACACGATATATCGATATCGGCGGGATCGCCGTTTATGCCGTCGGCAGCGGTGAAAATATCCAGCGGCTGGATTCGACGCTGGTGGAATCGATGGGTTCCGGCGACTTTAAGATCAGCCTGCCGGGAAATCTGAAACGAATAAATGGTTTCAGACTTGATGTCATGGGTGAATCAGGCTGGGTCTATACCCAGGAATACGTTCCGTCACACTCCTATGGTGAATCGCAATATGGGCTGGATTATGAGCTGATAGACGGCGGCATTTTATTTGAGGTACATTCGAGGGATAAGTTTTCCCTCGCTCCGGAAGTAGATCTGGTCTATGAAGACGGTTACGTGAAAAAAATTCAAACCCGGGTCGTCTCACCCCTGAATTTCGCGGCTTTTTATAAGAATACCTGTATCAAGACAAGAATCATCAGAATCGATTTGATGGACCGCGGCGGCTCGCTTCCGCTGTCATCTGTGGAAACCAACATTATCCTGGCCGGAGGCGGTAGTCGTCAGACAGGTTTTTCGGTGCCGGGCGTTATTGAAGTCGGTATGCCCGGAAACGCCTTCTATTCTCCCGCTTTGGTCGAACTGCGCCGGGCGGATGAAAAATTTAATCAATCTTCCAGCATAATTGGCGATGCCTATGAAATCGGTCCCGAAACCATGCCGCTTGCGAAAAATATATTTATCTCGATGCCGCTTGACGGGAAGACCGATAATTCCAAGGTCGGTTTCTATCGCCTTAACAGCAAGCATCGGTGGAAATGGCTTGATTCAAAAATTCTGGGTAATAAACTAAACTCCGAATCAAGCCTGACCGGCACTTTTGCCGCCATCAAAGATATTGAGCCGCCGCATATTCAAAAGATAACCCCGGGCAACGGTACGACCGTAAAATCGGACATGCCGCTTATTAAATGCAATGTCCGCGATGAGTTGTCGGATATCGAGGATGACAAAAGTATTACCATCACCCTCGACGGCGAGTGGCTGATCCCGGAATATGACCCTGAGGCCGAGATATTAAAAACGACTCCGAGAAAACCGTTGAAGAACGGCCGGCATGACCTGGTCATCAAGGTCTCCGACCGTGTGGGTAATGAGCGGATTGTCAATACGCACTTTTTTGTAAATAAAGATTAGAAGCGCCCTCTATGTTTTTTCCGATCAAAGATGAAAATCCGACCGTGAATAAACCGTATGTGACGGTCAGCCTGATTGTCATCAACGTTCTGGTATATATGTACACCTTTCCGATGAACGCCAAGGTGTTTCAGATATTTATGTATAAATTCGGTTTGATACCGTTTGAACTGGTGCATCTTGAGGAGCTGACCCCGCGCTATGCTGTCCCGATTTTACTGACGCCGCTCACCAGCATGTTTGTCCATGGCGGGTTCATGCATCTCTTCGGCAACATGCTTTTCCTATGGATATTCGGCAATAATATCGAGGATTATCTCGGGCCGGTCAAATTTACGATCTTTTATTTTGTCTCCGGATTGGCGGCGGTCTTTCTATTTGTCCTGTTCGGCCCCAACTCTCAAATCCCTCTGATCGGCGCTTCGGGGGCGATCGCCGGTGTGCTGGGCGCCTATTTGGTTTTATTCCCGCGTGCCCGCATCGTCACCCTGATCTGGCTCTTCTTCATACAGGTGGTGCGCATCCCGGCCAAGTTTCTTCTCGGTTTTTGGTTTTTCTATCAACTCCTGATGTCCGCGATGGGCGGCGGCGGCGGGGTTGCCTGGCTGGCGCATGTCGGCGGCTTCGCTTTCGGTTATCTCTGGTTCCGTTTTGTTGCGGCGCGCCGTCGTATCCGGCGCGCGACAATCGAGTTGTGATTCCATTATTATCCTTGACAACCAACTCATAAATAAATATTTTATTTCATATAATTGTCGGCAGGCGAATGATTTATGTGTGAATTAAGAGGTATATAATGGAATATGGAATTATTAAAAATTATGACTTAATTCAAGAAGACTGCAAAGTCGAAGATCTGCTTGATTTTTCCGAATCGATCGGGCAATTTTCAAAGAAGTTAAATTCGATTGAGCGATCCGCAATAGTTGGTCTAGTAGGCAAATTTGGATGTGGCAAAAGCACCATGCTTTATCAAATAAAGAAAAGCAGTGATAATGACAAACAAAAGTGGATTGACTTCGATGCCTGGAAGTACCCTGACAGGAGAGATCTTTGGGAAGGATTTGTGTTGGATTTTGCGGATCAGGTCGGCAATAGGAAGAAAGTAACAGGGAAAATTGATGGTAAAGACACAAAATCCAGACTAATAGGAGCAAGCACAGATATACTTTCAATTATTATTGACAAATTGCCGAATTTGAGTTTTATGGAGAAATTTTTGGAGATATTTAAGGCTTCTCCAGCAAAAAGAGTCTTCGAAATTCAAGATATTTTAAAGCAACTTATTAACGCTCAAGGAAAAGAAATATATATAGTGATTGAAGATATTGATCGTTCTGGAGATGCAGGCATCTATTTTCTTGAAACACTAAAGCAATTTATCAGAGATACAGAAATTGGAAATAAGATTATTGCAATAGCTCCAATTGGCGACGAAAACTTTGCAAAAAATAATGATCTTTATTTAAAATGTCTTGATTATATCGAATATTTTAATCCGAAATTTACCGGGCTGTCAAAATTCGTAAGAAGCATTTTTAAAGAAGATTTATTAAAAAGCAAATATTCATATCCAGATATATCGATACATTCCACAGAATTCGATTGTACTGGTCAGGTTTCCACATTCTTTGATGAACTGTTTAAGCTTAAAAAAGGAATGACGATCAGGACATTAAAAAATATAATTCGGGAGAGTGATCTAAACTATATAAGTCAAGTATTGGACGGACATAGGCCTGACTGGCGTGTGACTTTATGTTTTCAGGCTTCGAAATATTTAAATATTACGGAAAGCCCTGCAGTATCATGGTTTGATAAATTCAGGCATGAAAAACAAATATATCGTGATACAATATTTGCTTCATTTTTGGCATCAATTGTACATGCACTTCCAAATATCTATGACCCTCATAATAGTACCCAATAAGTATTTAAATCCAAGTATGAAGTCAAATGTATTGAAAGAAAAGGCCCAAATGGCTACGTTGAGTATCCATCGCGGCCATGGTCTTATGGGCAATTTAAAAGTGAAGAGCAGGGCTATGGTGTTTGTGATTTCTATCTGGAATATTAGGTAAGATTCTGACCAACTTCTATTATACATCACATTACATTTGCATAATTAGATAACTATGACTATATTATGCCCATGGGTAAAGCTTCGAATAAACCCGAAAAATCCGGAAACGACAACATAGACAACACCGCAGCAACCGGTACATCGCCGAAAATTTCTCCGGTGGTGCGGTTTGTGGTTCTCTTCATGGTGCTGCTGATATTGATCAGCATCGGCTTCTCCCAGTTGTTCACGCGATATCACGACAAGATTCTCTGGCTGATGGAGGGGACGGCAATGATTTCCGGGGCGATCCTGTCGCTATTTTCGGACAGTGTTCATTATTCCGGGGTCTATGTCAGCTATAAAGGCTTCTCGGTCGAGATTATCGATGAATGCACCGGTTTGTTCGAAATGCTGATTTACCTCGCGGCGGTGCTGTCGTTTTCCACGACGATCAGAAAGAAGCTCCTCGGCATCGCCATGGGACTTCCGGCCATTTTTGTTTTCAATCTGGTCAGGATAACTATTCTTCTGGTGGCCGGGGCCAGTTCGATGGAGCTGTTTAATTTCATGCACCTCTATCTCTGGCAGGTGACACTTATCATAATGATTTCAACCATCTGGATCGGATGGCTCTACCTGGTGGTGTATCGTGACAGTAGAAAGCACAAACAGGAATGACCTGTGGCTGTTTCTGGCCAAACTGGCCTTTTTCACCATAGTCTTTGGGCTGCTCTGGTTTTATTATGCCCAGAATTTATATCCTATTATTCTCAAGCCGATAGTTTTTCCATTTTTCAAATGGGTCGGCGTCAAGAAATGGAGATTGTCGATACTTCTCGATCATTTCACCAATATTATTCCCTATGTTGCGCTGATCTGTGCCTCGCCCGGATTTTTTAGAAACTGGAAAAAAACAATAGCCGCTCTCATTGGAGGCTTGTTGATTTTGGTGCTCGGACATGTCGCTCTCTCGTGGATTGACTATAATTTCTGGTCGAAATATGGCACCACCCGGCCCTTTTTCCGCCGTATCTTTCATTTCTACCTGATCAATGATGCCCTCCCGCTGGGTCTCTGGCTGCTTTTCTATCCCCGCCTGCTGCCGCGGCTATTCAGTTTCCTTCGTTTTGGGAAGAAACGACCGGAGACAGTCGAGTCATAAACCCGAGTGATGTCGGATAATCAAAAAGAATTTCCTAATAACATCTTTTTTTATTGATTTCCTGGCCCAAACGGTGTAAACTATCATAACTTTTGACGATAATTGGTTTATATAAAGGGATTTAAACAAACTTAAGGGAATAAATTGGGCTTCTTCGATTTTATTTCAAGCGATATTGGCATCGACCTGGGAACCGCTAATACGCTTGTTTTTGTCCGTGGTCAGGGAATCGTTCTCAATGAACCATCGGTGGTGGCTATCGAAAGAGCCACCGGCAAAGTTCTCGCAGTGGGGTCGGCGGCCAAGGAGATGCTGGGACGCACACCCGGCGAAATCGCCGCTATCAGACCTCTAAAAGACGGCGTTATCGCCGATTTCGAAATTTCCGAAAAACTTCTCTCCGATTTTATCAAGCGGGTGATTCGCCACCGCTACCTGATGAAACCACGTATTCTGATATCGGTGCCTTCGGGAATCACCGAGGTTGAGAAACGCGCTGTCAGAGATTCGGCTGAAAATGCCGGAGCCCGCGAAGTATATCTTCTGCAGGAACCAATGGCGGCTGCGATTGGTGTTGGTCTCCCGGTCGATCAACCGTCAGGCTTCATGATTATCGATATCGGCGGCGGCACCTCGGAAATCGCCGTCATCGCCTTAAACGGCATTGTCAATAATACTTCGATCAGGATCGCCGGCGACGAGATGAATGATGCAATTATCATGTATTTGAAAAAGAATTACAATCTTCTCATCGGCGAACTGACGGCGGAAGAAATCAAAATAAGGATAGGATCGGCCTTCCCCTTGGAGAAGGAAGTTTCGATGGAAATCAAAGGGCGCGATCTGGTGGCCGGTGTTCCGAAAAACCTCAAGCTGTCATCGGTGCAGGTACGAGAAGCGCTGGTGGAACCGATTGACCGTATTGTCGAGGCGGTCAGGCAATCGCTGGAAAGAACGCCTCCGGAACTGGCCTCAGACATTCTTGATCGCGGAATTATTTTGACCGGCGGCGGCGCCCTGTTGAAGGGTCTGGATAAGCGATTACGCCAGGAAACAAATCTTCCGGTCAATGTCGCCGAGGATCCGCTGACCTGCGTGGTTCGCGGCACCGGCAAAGTTCTTGAGAATATGCAGCAATATTCCAAAGTTCTGATAAAAAGCCGACGTGATTGAGGCACTTGGCTTTAGACGGCTTGCAAGGCAGACTTTATTTAAGGTTTGCCTTTTTTGTTAGTCTTTTTTTGGGGCCGCTTGTCTATAGTACAGAAACTGAGAAATGATGGACAGGGAAGAACAGGCATTAGTTTCGCTGGCCAGGGCCGGCGACCGGAGAGCGTTTGATAAACTTGTTGCGAGGTATAAGGATAAAATGTTTGCTTTAGCCTACAGGATGACCGGTAACCGCGAAGAGGCGCTGGACATTCTTCAGGATACCTTTTTCGCCGCTTTTAAGGCGATCCGCGGGTTCCGTGAAGAAGCGAGCTTTTCGAGCTGGCTTTACCGGATTGTCTCCAATAAGTCCATAAATTTAATCAAACGCCGGGGGATTTTATCTTTCCTGCCGTTTGGCGCCTCGCCCAAGGATGAGCCGGCCTATGAGATGGATGATGCTGCCGGACGCAGCGAATTGAGCAATAAAATACAGGAAAGTATAAATGAATTACCGCCCAAACAGAAACTGGTCTTCAATCTTCGGTTTTATGATCAGCTTTCCTTCGTCGAAATTGCCGAAATACTCGGAAAGGGTGAATCGACCGTGAAGACCAATTATCAGAAGGCGGTCGAGAAACTTCAAAAGAAACTCGAAGATTTCAGGTGATAAGATGGACTGCAGATTTTTTAGAGAAAGCTTGACCCTAAAATTGGGTGACCCGGCAATAGACACCGAGGAAAAAGTGCATCTGGAAAGCTGCGTTGATTGCCGTAAATGGTATGAATCGCTGCAGGCGTTGGAAACCAGCCTGAATAAAATGACGCCAAAGCCTCTGGCAGCCGCGGAATTTGCAGTTGTGCAGGAGCGGCTGGATGCAAAAATCAACGGCTATCTTAATCGTGCGACCGGGTTCTATCGGTTGATGGTGCGGTATGGCGTTGCTGTCAGCGCCGTATTCATGCTGGTTTTCATATCAATTTTCTCAAATACGCCGGGTGTTGAGAATAATTCGGTAGTGCCGGAATTCTATTACTCCAGCTATACCGGTGAAATAGAGCTCTTCGATGATTCCTGGATCGATGATCAGTATGTCGCTGAAGCAGTCGGCGATTTTGTCGGGAGGAACGGTTTTGGCAGTTCGGAACTTGTTATCGACGAGCTGAGCGCCGAGGAACTGAAATATCTTGAAAATAATATAGAGTTGGGAGGTCTGTTATGAGAAGACGGCAAGGAACAGACTTGATAATTATCGGTATGTTGCTGGTTATTCTGGCCGCACCGGCCGCTTTCGCGCAGCGACCGGGTAAGGGTATGCATGGCGGCGGATGGGGTAAGCACGCCGATAATCTGGAAAATTTGAGATTGCTGAAACTTCTGGAGGTTCTTGATCTGGATGAGCAGCAAAACAGTGAATTTATTGCGCTTTTTGCCTCATTCAGAAAAGAGAGCCGCGATATCAGAGAGAAAATCGACCTGGAAGTTGAAGGACTGATCAAACTCCTGAAAATAGAAACTCCACCGGAAGAGGCGGTGAAGGAAAAGGTAGAGAAAATACAGGCATTAAAGAGAGAAATGATTAATTCATTTGACACATTTTTTGACAACTCAAAAAAGATATTGACTGTCATTCAGCAGGGGAAAATGATTGTTTTTCAGGAGCGTTTTGAACGGGAGTTAATTGAATCCGTGCGGGGGTTCCGCAAAGATGAACCGCACGATAAGCGGCCCTAAGAGAAATATAATATTTTAATATAAGAAGGAGATTGTTATGAAAAAGGCACTTATTATTGCAGTTGCAGCACTGGCACTTTTGGCGGCATTTGCGGTCGCAGATCCGGGGCATCGCGGGCGAGGCGACAGCGACATGGCCCGCGGTATGGGCGAACGCGGGATGGGGCATGGAGCGGATGGTTTTTTTGGACCGGGCATGCTGTTGAAAGCGGCTGATGAAATCGGCCTCGATGATGGTCAGAAAGCCAAGATTTCTCAGATGGCCGAGCAGTTCGGTTTGGAGCGAATCGATAAGAAAGCGGCGCTGGATAAGGCGGAGCTGGAATTGCGGCATATGAGAATGAATGATGCCGCGGATAACGAGATACTTTCGCAAATGGACAAGGTCGGCAAGCTTAAAACCGAGATGCAAAAAATGAAATTTTCTCATCGCCAGGCAGTCAAGGGTGTCCTGACCGAGCAGCAGATCGATAAGCTGAAAGAGCTTCGCCAGGAAAAAGGCAAAGAACGGGGACATTTCGGCGGTCACGGATTAGGACATGGAAAGGGCATGGCGCCCGATGCTCCGGGGCAGGGATTCGGACCGGGAACCGGCCCGAACAACGCCGATTGCTGGAAGCGATAATTTGACATAGATAAGGCGGCCGGAAGTGTTCAAATACTCCAATTAATCGGCCGTGTTGAATATCCAAAGCTTGTTGTCAGTGTGCCGGGCCGATTGCCCGGCACTTTCTTATTGCATAAAGAATGGCAATTCTATTAAATTTAATGCGCGTAACAGGCAGAGCGAATAAGCAAAAAGGCAGGTTCATTGACCTGCCTTTATTTATTTTATAAGAAAATATAATAATCAAAAATCATAGTTTTCTGCCAAATTGGCAGAAATGTGACATTTTGTCTTGACAGTGACCCTTTTATGGCCTTTATTTTCTCTATGAATATCAATGAATCATTTATAATTGACTTTTTGCGCTATAAGGCAGGGCGGCCGCTTAAACCTCGAGAGCTGGCCAAGGAAATCGGCGTTACTGAAAAAGAATATGTCGCTTTCCGGCGGTTGATCAAGGAACTGATTGACTCAGGGCGGCTGGTTGACCTGCGGGGCGGAAAAATCGGTGTTCCCTCGGATATGAATCTGGTGGTTGGGACCATTGCCATTACTCGCGGCGGCAAGGGGACAATCTTCACCGAAGCGGGTGAGCCGGTTGTAATCGACTCGCCGAATCTGCTGACCGCCCTCGATGGCGATAAAGTCATGGTCCGGGTCGGTTCCCGCCCGGAACAGGAATTACAGGGGACAGTCATAAAGGTAATCGAGCGCGCGGAAAAGGATATTGTCGGAATATTTCAGCGCGGGAAGCACTTCAGTACTGTCATCCCCGATGACAAAAAAGTGCGCCGGAATATTTATGTCCCGAACACCTTATCAAAAGAGGCCGGCGACGGCGAGCGGGTGGTTGCAAAAATCAGTGCCTGGGATGATCCATACCGCAATCCGGAGGGGGAGGTCCTTGACGTGCTCGGGAAACCCGGCGATCAGGGCGTCGATATCAAGACTGTCATAAGAAGCTTCAATCTGCCGAGAGATTTCCCGCCGGCGGTTATAGAGGAGGCCGGCAAGGTCGGCGCCTATCTCAGTTCCGGCGAAATAAAGCGCCGTCGAGATTTTACCCGCGAGGTTGTTTACACCATCGACCCGATTGATGCCAAGGATTTCGATGATGCCATTACGGTTTCGAAGACACCGAATGGTTATCGTCTGGGTGTTTTTATTGCCGATGTTTCGTTTTATGTGAGGGACAACACCCAACTTGACAGAGAGGCTTTCAATCGCGGTAATTCTGTCTATCTTCCCGGGATGGTGATACCAATGCTTCCGGAGGAACTCTCCAATGACCTCTGTTCGCTTAAGCCGAATAAGAAGCGCCTCGTTTATGCGATCATTATAAATTTTGATCGCAAGGGCAAAGCGCTTGACTGGGAGATAACCGACGGCGTTATCAATTCGAGGGCGCGGCTTAATTATGAGGAGGTGCAGGCGTTTTTTGACAGCGGGACCGTCACCGATCGGATAGAGCGAATCGCCGACAATTTGACCGTTGCCCGGGAACTGGCCCAAATTCTTCATTCTCTCAGAATGGCCAATGGCTCGCTCGATTTCGATTTGCCCAAACCGATGATCATCATCAATAAGAAAGGTGAGATTGCCGAAATCAGGCACAGCGTCCGTCTTGAGTCGCATCGGCTGGTTGAGGAATTCATGCTGGCGGCCAACCAGGCAGTGGCGGCGAATGTCTCCAGGCTGGGACAAAAATTTCTTTACCGCGTGCACGATCGGCCCGATTTGGAGAAACTCGAGGCTTTTTCATATCTGATGACCACTCTCGGCTATAACTTCCCGGTTTCGGAAACCGTGCAACCGATGCAGTTTTCCAAATTTCTGCTGAAAGTGAAAGGCAAGCCGGAGGAGGAGCTGATCAACGAATTGATGCTTCGCTCGATGAAAAAGGCCGTTTATCAGCCGGGGAACGTCGGTCATTTCGGGCTGGCATTCAAGCATTACACTCATTTTACCTCTCCGATCCGGCGCTATCCCGACCTGATCGTTCACAGGCTCTTGAGAAAACTGGCGGACGGACACTACCCGGTCAAGCTGGCTCAGCGTCTGGACAACATCCTGAGCAATATCGGCCGGCATTGTTCCGATACCGAGCGTAATGCCGAAGCGGCCGAGCGCGAGGCCGTCAAGTATAAACAGGTGGCTTACATGTCCAAGCATGTCGGCGAGCAGTTCAAGGGCGTCATTTCGGGCGTCCTCAACTTCGGTTTTTTTGTCCGTCTCATTGATCTGGGTGTCGAAGGTATGGTGCGCGTATCGACTCTGGGCGACGATTATTATCTTTTCGAGGAAAGGCGTTATCGCCTGGTCGGGAGGCGGACGGGCAGAATTTTCAGAATGGGTGATCCGGTCGAGGTGGGCGTGCTTTCGGTTGATTTGCTCAAAAACGACATTAATTTTTACCTTGTCGAATTGCCACCACCCGTTCAAAAGGACCGACCCAAAAAAGGCGGCCGCCGGGTTACTCCGGGAAAAGGGAGACGCCGCCGGAAATGATTCAAAATGTTCTGATATTGGCCAATGGCGATCTGATATCGGGCAGTTCCGGTTTCGAAAAGATTTTTCGCCCGATTGGGGAATTTGTCGAAGAAGTCTCGCTTCTTTATACTCTTCTTAAGGAACGGGCGGTCGATCTTATTCTTATTCCTGAAATATATCCCAAGATAAATCGAGGTGTCGTCCGGAGGATGCGGCTCAGAAATCCGCAGGCGGATATCTGGCAGATTGTCTGGTCCGATACCGATTCGGCGGCTTATGAAATCTATGACGGGACGATTAATATTGACGACGGTCCGGAACAAATCGCAAAAAAGGTTCAAAGGATACTCCATCAGAAATCATTACTGAAAAAGTACAATATTATCGGGCGGTCGGAAAAGATGAAAGTGGTTGCCGAGACAATCGACCGCATCGCCCCGACCGACATCTCGATTCTTATTGTCGGCCCGTCAGGCAGCGGCAAAGAACTGGTGGCACGCGCCATCCATGAGAACTCATCACGCGCCGGGGGAAGATTCGTGGCCATCAATTGCGGCGCTATTGCCGAGGGTGTCCTGGAATCGGAATTGTTCGGTCATGAGAAAGGTGCTTTCACCGGCTCCGTGGCCAGCCGGGTCGGCATGTTTATCCGGGCCAACGACGGAACGATTCTTCTGGATGAAATCGGCGAAACGAAACTTGATATGCAGGTTAAACTGCTGCGTGTACTCGAGGACGGCTATTTCTATCCGGTTGGCGGCGATAAACCGGTCCATTCCAATGCCCGGGTAATTGCGGCCACCAATCGCGATCTTATCGAAGCCATCCACAGCGGTGATTTTCGGGAAGATTTGTATTTTCGACTGGGCGTCGTTAAAATCGTTCTGCCCGCTCTGTATGACCGCCGCCAGGACATTCTCCCGCTGTTGTGTCACTTCAGCGCTTTGGAAAAAGTAAAAGGTTTTTCCGATTCAGCGCTGGACCTGCTCTTGCGCTATGATTGGCCGGGGAATGTCAGGGAACTCAGGAACTTCCTTGCGCGTATGGGAGCGCTTCATCCTGATAGTGAGATCTCCGCCATTGATGTTGAACAGTTCATATCGGAACAAGCCTTCGAAAGCAGAAATCTTCCGGTTGTGACGGGACACACACATGAGGAAGCCGGACACGAATTGATCTATCATGCGCTTCTGCAATTGGGCAGTGAGATAAAAATGCTTCGCGATCTTATCACGGTTAATTTGCAGGGAAGGTCGGAATTCGAAACCGTAAACAACACGACCGATGATACCGCGGTTTATTCCGATAAGACAATGAAAGATATCGAAAGGGTCATGATAGAAACGGCCCTTCGCGAATGCGGCGGAAACCGCAAGACGGCTGCAAAAAAACTCGGCATAGGGGAAAGGACTCTTTATCGCAAGATAAAAGAGTATAATTTGAATTGAGTTCCCACACTCGGACCATATTCCGTTGCCTGCTTTGCCTGATGATAATGACATCCCTGACTTCTGCAGAGAATCTGACGCTTGATGTTTATCCGTCGGAGCAGGAGCTTTATGAAGCGTACCTTCGCGGCGATATAGACTATCAAACCTATCTTAATCTGAATGAAATCTTTGAAGATGGAATCGACAGTACTGATCTGTATTTATTGGAGGAAATTCCCAATATAAGTTACTTTTTGCAGTCGACGGCTTCGGATTATACCGGTATTGAACTCGAGCAGACCGAGACATTTTTACCGGGAGAGCCTTCTGCGACAAAAAAGAACGGCTATTTCCGATCCCGGACTTATCAGAAGCTTGAGGAAAACGGCGATAATAAGAGCTTTATGACCTTGAATTCGGCGATCAACGAAAATTGGAGATTGGACCTTCGCTATAACGAAAATTTCAACGGCGAAAGGAAATGGGCCCGGCGTTCAATAATTTACCAAGCCGATCAGGGACCCTTGTCAAAAATGATCTTTGGTAATTTTACGGCGCGCTTCGGCCTTGGATTGACCATCGGTTATCGCGGGAAGCTGCTGAGCAAGAGCGATGAGACCTTTGAAGATTCATTTCTTTTCCCTGACTATGGCGGATTTAACGGCGTCTATTTTGAGGGCGGCCGCCGAAGTGATGCGGTGCGGATGCTGTTGCATTATGACCAAATCGACAACTTCAGTCTTCGCGCCGGAGCGGTCGATTTCCTTAGAAAATTCAAGGATTTTGAGATGGAGGGCATGTTCCAGGGAGCAATTGTTGAAAACCGCCTGACCGGGATAAAATACAAGCACTATCAGTTCGGGGCTTTCGGCAGTTACAAGCAAAGGGATTTTGAAGCGGCTCTGGAATTGGCGGTACCGAAGGATATGAATGCCTCGTTTCCCAATGCTGTTGCTGAGGTGCAGGTGAAAGGCGATCCTTTTAGATTGAAAGTCTCCGCCTGGAATTATAATGATGATTTTATTAATCTTACAGGCGGCGGACGCGCCGGTTCTCTGTATCAAACCGTCGCCATCGATACGATAGAATTTGAATATCGGGACAAAAGAATCGATCAAAGAGGGTTACTTCTCAAGAGCACAACCGAGTTCGGTTATTCAATTCAGCACGAGGTTTCGTTTTCGACATACGGAGAAAGCAGATACCTGAATTATATTGATTTGGCCAATTCGCTTATCTATCCGATTAATAATAATTTGAAGCTTAAGCTCAGCTATCGATATTGCCGCAGATCGGTGCCGGGAGAGATTGCATCCAAAAACGAGTTCCGGGTCGAAAGCAATATAATCTTTGGCATATTTGACATAAAGAATTATATCGAATATACTGATGACCTGTATGACCGTGAATATCTGTCCCTTTTTCAGCGAATCAGGGGGGATGTAAGGGATTTCGGACTGGTCGATATATGGTTGAATATGGATAAGATTAATCTGAAAGCCGGCCGACTTGATTATTTTTACGGTTATGTAAGTGAAATGGTTGAAATGAATAGTACCTTTGAATTGGGTGCGAAGTACTCTTACCGGTACAGTCGCGCGAGTACGGATAGATATGAATCGCAATTCATGATAGAAGTGAAAGCGAAATGGTGATGAAACTGCTCAAGATCATCCTTTCTTTTCTGTTCCTGATGTCAGTGGCAGGCGACGTCCTGGCCGAGCTTGAAATCAATGAGGTCATGGCCAATGAACCGGGCGGCAATGTCATGCTGGAATGGATCGAAATTTATAACAATACCGATAATGACTTTCCGTTGACTTTTTATTCGTTAAAAATCGGCAATGATATTATTCTTATGCCGGGAATCAGGATTTTTCCTTATGAGTATGTGGTGTTCTGCCGCAAACTAATTTCCGACGGTGCTTCTGCAGGATTTGAAGAAGTCTGGGGTGACGGCAGCGGGTTCTGGGGGGACGACAGCACGACGGAATATTATCGGGCCATTGAGTTGAGCAGTATAAGGCTGACCAACTCGGGCGGATCGGTCGAGCTGGATCTGGCGCTTCAAACGGTATCAAAATTAACCTGGGAGAGTGATGGTATTGACGGTGTCTCGTGGGAACGGTATCTTCCCGGTGATACGGCCGGCCGGCAGTCGCTTGATCCTGCCGGAAGCACTCCGGGGAAAATCAACTCGGTTACCCCGTTGCCATATGATCTGGCCCTGCAGTCGGTTATAGCCGAATATTTTGGTGACGGTATTTCCAGGATTGGTGTTATTATGCTCAATTTCGGCCTGGAGCAGATGCCGGCCGGGGAGCTTTCGGTGTACTATGATCCTAATGGCGACGGTTTGGCGGACAGTTCCGATCTTATCGCCATAATCGATTATCCTCAAACGAACCCGGGCGATACGATCGAGTTTGATCTGTATTTTGAATTTAATGATGTTTATCCGTTGATTCTTTTTCAACTTCCGCCGGATAATCGAATGGAAAATAATGTGCGGACAGTGACCGCCTTTGGGATGAAATATCCGCCGATTTTATTATCGGAATTTCTGGCTGACCCCCAGAGTGATCTGGCAACGGAATGGGTGGAACTGAGAAACCGATCGGATCAGGCTGTCAATCTTGCTGATTGGTATCTGGGTGATGAAATAAAATATTATCCGATTATGGCCTCGGATCCGATTGCGGTCCCGGAAATCATTGTGGAAGGACAGGACTATCTGGTTCTGTGCAAGGATAAGGCGGCCTTTGAGAATTACTATGGCACTTCTGTGAATGTACTGGAGATGAATAGCTGGCCGGCTTTGAATAATGATGGAGATATCATCAAACTACGCGATAATCTTGACTATATCGTTGACAGCATCAGGTATGATTTTACTTATGGCGGCAATTACACCTGGGCGCGCGGCGAGGAAGCCGGAATGACTGAGCGCTGGGGACGTTCGGTGGAGGTCGGCGGGACGCCGGGCCGGCCGAATGAAGTCTATTTCCAGCCGGTGTCATCGAGTATCAATGTTACCGCCGAGCCGAATCCTTTTTCGCCGTCAAAAGACGGTGAGATGATGATTGAATTCGAAGTGCCGCCGGGCGAAAATATGACCATACGAATATATGACACCAAGGGCCGGATTGTCCGGACATTGGTCGATGGGCTTCCGGCTTTCGAAGGGCGGATCCAGTGGGACGGCCGCACCGACGGCGGGCGGTTTCTTCCGATCGGCATGTACATACTATTTATTGAAGTTGCCGAGGCCGGACAGTACAAACAGACGGTGGTGATAGCGCCATGAAACAAATAAGTCTTACATTTGTCATGGTGATGCTGATCATCATCGGCGGAACCCGGGCCAATGATTTCGATATCGGCCGGCAGTACGGACTGGGCGGTTCGGTTCTGCTTTCTTCGCCGACCGCAACCGATATGCTGACATGCCCGACCGGGGTCATGAACAAAAATGAGATTATCTTCGAAGCAGGTTATCAGCGAAAATTCGAACTGGCCGATCTTGATAAGATTTATACCGCCGCCGGATACAGATATAAGAATCTGTCGGCTGTTATCGGTTTCTCGCAATTCGGGAAGAGCGATTATTATGTCGAGCAGACTGCAAAAGGGGTGTTTTCTTATTCCATCAATCATTTTGCGGCGGCGATTATCGCCGATGGCAGGCAGGTAAGTATCGGCGAGGCGGAAAGCAAGGTGACGCTTCGGGCCGCTTCGGTCGGACTGGCGGCCGGAATTAATTATCAAAAGTATCATCTGGGCGCTGCCGTCGATAATATCAACCGTCCCAGGCTCGCGCAGAGTCTTGCGCAGGAAAACAGCATCTATCATATTTATGCCGAAGTGGAGGGGCTCTCGAGATTTTCGGTCACGGGACATATCGCTTTTGAGGAAAGCGAAAAACCGCTGGCTTCGTTCGGCCAGTACATCCGGCTGATCGATAATAATGCCCTTTTCTGGGGAGTAAGCAGCAACCCGCTGACGTACGGCGGAGGATTGGATATAAAGTATGGAAATTACGGCCTGATTTATGCGGTGTCCTATCATCCGGAGTTGGGTATGACGCATAATGTCTCGCTGAATATTTCCTCGGGTAAACTCCTTCACTAAATCAAGAGATTGAATATGCTGACGCCGCGTGAAAGACTGGAAGAATATGAAAGGAAGATCCTGGCGCCGTACGCCTGTTTCTCTTCGAAATCGCGCGGGCGGCATTATCCGCAGTCGGAGCATCCAATCCGCACTGCTTTCCAGCGTGACCGCGACCGCGTTATCCATTCGGCGGCTTTCAGGCGGATGGAATACAAGACACAGGTATTTGTCAACCACGAGGGGGATCATTACCGGACACGGCTGACGCACAGTATCGAAGTGGCGCAAATATCCCGGACCATCGCGCGGGCGCTCGGGCTGAACGAGGATCTGTCGGAGGCGATTGCGCTGGTGCACGATCTGGGGCACACGCCGTTCGGACATTCGGGCGAAGATGTTCTCAATGAGCTGATGCGCGATTTCGGCGGATTCAATCATAATCGCCAGTCGCTGAGAGTGGTCGATATTCTGGAACGGCGCTATCCGGAACATCCGGGTCTGAACCTTACGTATGAAGTCCGCGAGGGAATCGTCAAGCATGAGAGTCATGTCGAGCCGATAATGCCTGATATCTTCCCGCCCGGGGAGAAACCAACACTCGAAGCGGCACTGGTCGATCTGGCCGATTCGATTGCATATAACAGTCACGACATCGACGATGGGTTGTCGTCGGGGATACTCGAGTGGGGCGCGCTCGAAGATGTTCCGATATGGGTCGAGGCGCGGCGTGAATCGGAGAAATTGTATCCCGATCTGACGCTCAAGCGGCGGCGCCATTCTATCGTGCGTTTTCTGGTGGACCGGCAAGTAACCGATCTTATCAATGAATCTTTTACGAAAATAGAACGGCATCAGATAAGCTCGCTCGATGATGTCCGGCATGCCCCGGTAAGACTGGTCGATTTTTCGGATGAGATGAGATACAAACTCGGAATCCTTAAGAAGTTTCTCAATGAGAAGATGTATCATCATCCGCGGATGCTTGAGATAGCGGGGCAGGCGCGGATGATTATAGAGATGCTTTTTGCGAAATACAGGGTGGACCCGGAAAACCTTCACGGGAAGTACAAGCTTCGTGTCGGTCATGAACCGCTGGAGATAATCATCAGTGATTTTATCGCCGGCATGACCGACCGTTATGCCTACAAGATTTACGAGCAGTTGAAATAGGCGCGGCGCGGGCTCAAATGTTTTAGTTGACATCTTTTCTCTAACATTTAATCTTCTGTCTATCTTAATATAAATCAGAGCACAAATTGAATACCCTTGTTTGACAGGGAGGTCAATCATGAACAGTGATGTTTTCATGGGACGATTTCTGCGTTCTATCTCGGACGGGGACCTTTTCAAGAAGGTCTTTGCCATCATCCTGCGGGTTGCGGCCATTATCGTGGCTCTTGGCGGCCTGTATCTCTGGATCAGGCTGTGGGGGACGGTCTTTGATCTGGGAGGATTTTTCGCCGTGGTGGGCGGGATTATTTTCCAGATCATACTGATCATAACCATTGCCATGGTGACGCATGTGGTCTGGCTTCGGGCCGAAACAGTGGCAGGACTGCCGCAAGCCGATTTTACCGTCATACCGATTGCCTCGATACTGCTGAAGCTGACCGGGGAAGTTTATGTCAGCCTGTTCGTGCCGCTGTCGATCGCGGGCGGCGTAGGTATCTGGTTCGGCGGCGGCAATTTTATGTATTATGTAACGAGATATGTCGATTTCCTTCCACGGCTGCCGCTTGATTTCCTGCGCGGCGGAGGGGGCACGTTCCTGGGTGGCCTGTTTTTCATTGTCGGCGGCATCGTCACGGCCTTCCTGAGCCTGGTCTTTTTCTATCTTCTGGCGGAAATTCTGGTGGTGACGGTCGATATTGCGCGTAATCTTAAAATCACGCGCGAGGTTGCCGAAGGTTACAAGAAGCCGGGCGCGGCGGTTTAGTTGTATGGTAGGGGCGTATTGATATACGCCCTCTACTTAGAAGGTCAATTTCAAATCGGGCGTATTTCCCTTCCTATGTCAGGATCTTCGACAATACGCCCCTGCAAATAATGCCATTGTATATAGTAGATTATATTATGTGACTCCGCCCCAAACAAGTTTGGCGCGGCCACCCGGTTGCAGTTGTGTGACCAAATTACCTACAAAATGATGTTTTAACCGCGCCGATTTTGATTGAAAATATCCTGTAAGTTATATACCTTCTTTTGGTTATGAGAAATTGGCTTTGTTTTTGCGTTTTTAAAAAAATTAAAAACCTGTTCCCCTTGAAAAAATAGAATACCCCAAATAAGGTTTGGATAATCCGCATTTTTTGACACAAGAATAGACATAGTTAAATAAATACTCCTCTATAAGAGCTCCCGGTGACCGAATTACCATCAAAGTGATAGTGTTTTTGCAAGGGGATATGATTTAAGAAACCCGGAGCGGAGCTCCGGGCCAGGCAAGTGCCATATTAGCCGCCGGCATTCATGGGCGGGTATTCTAAATGCTCATTAAAATATATTTTTAACAAATTCTTTTCCGCTTCACGAGGATTGGCGATCTTGGCAAATTTGACTTTTATCGGGCCAAATTTTTTCATTATATACTTATATCTTTTCCAGTTGCCATTTGAACCTTCCACATCAGCCCAGCGATGGAGTCTTTCATATAATGTGTTAATTGTCTTGCCAATGTAAATTATATTACTCTCTCCGCTCATCCTGGGTATGCCTTCATTAGTAAACCACATATAGACAACACCACGTTCACTTTTCGCTTTTGCGCTGGAAAAAATACTCCTAAATTGCGATTTGAATTCCTCGTCCGTCGTTGCTTTTATTTCCCCATCAAGGCATTGAATAGGGCAATTGATTTTTTCTAATAACTCTGAGTCATTCATTAAATCACCTCCATGCATTATTACTTTAATAGATTTTGGGTTTTGCAAAGCCCGATTAATTTCAACCGTGGAAAATGCCGAGTGGTCAGCCAAAAGGTGCCCAATCCACATAGGAATAATATCGCAATTTCGACAAATAACAAGGCTTTTTGTGAAGGAGATTTCACAAAATCTGCCGCTTTGATATTCTTCTAATTTGCCCAACCTATTGATAATCAATAATATACAATTCTGTCAAGACTCGTTCCCTGAAAGGCATGGGATTTGTTGTAGTTATCGTTATGGAATGTTTCTTTGGATCATATGAGCGGGAGCCGAAAGCGACCGAAGCCAAAAAGATGCTGGTCTGCTTCTCGATCCCCAAAGCGGGAATCGCTTTCAAGGCTCCTTTTGACGGCGAGAAGATGCACACCGAGTACGCCTCGCTGCTGACCCTGCTGGAGTTTATTGAAATGAACAATAAACTTTTCAAGGGGAAAGAACTCAAGATTTACGGCGATAATATTGAACTGGTCGAGCAAATCAATAAAACCCACACCTGCCGCTTTGAATTCAGCGAGCTTTTGAAGAAGACGCTTGATTATAAAAAGAAATACAATTTCTCACTCGGCTGGATCCCCAAAGATCGCAATCCCTCCACCACACAGCTTTTTGATTGACAGTCCGGTATCAGCCTCTTTATTATGGGGCTGTGTCACCAAATGAATTAAGTAAAGAAATCGAGGCCGGGAAATTCCGCCCGGTGTATTATTTTTACGGCAGTGAGGATTACCGTATAAAAGAGGCACAACGGGTGGTGGCGCTTAAGTTCCTGCCCAAATCGCAGCAATCAACCAATCAAACGGCGCTTTCGGCAACCAAGAACAAGCTGGAAGATATCATAAATGAGCTGTCGATGATCCCGATGCTGGGCGAACGGCAGCTTTTTGTTATCAGTAATATCGAATCATTTTCCCAGGCCCAGATAGGCAAAATATTATCGCTTTTAAATCCGCCCGATCCAAACCGGGTGCTGATACTGGCGAGCCCATCGGCCAAAACACCGCGCAAAAACACGAAAATATTCAAATATCTTGAGCAAAGCACGACCGCGGTCGAATTTGGCAAACTTAAGGGGGACGCGGCCAAGCGGCGGATTAATAAGATGCTGGCCGACAACAAAATAACCATCGACCCGGCGGCTCTTGATATGATAATAATCCTTACCGGCGGTGATTTGGGCGGGATGATTGCCGAGACCAATAAGCTGATTGATTTTGTGGGTGAGGGGGGCAGAATCACCAAAGATGAAGTAGCCAAGGTCTCATCGGATTATCAGGCTTTCAAGGTTTTTGAGCTGGCCGATCATGCGGCCACCGGAAATTATGATAAAGCCATGGAAATCATAGGCTTCCTTCTCGGCCAGGGCGAAAAAATGTCGTCGCTTCTATTCTGGATGGGGGAGCACTTCGTGGGGTTGTATCTGGCCCGAAACAAGAAATCTTCCGGGGCCGGCGGGCGCGATATGAGTTGGAAATATAAGGGGCAATTAAATCACTTCGAAAGTGAGCAGTTGGAAGAGATAATCTGCGAAATCGCCAAAGCCGATTATGAATTGAAGACCAGCCAGATCAAGCCGGAGCGGTTGATAATCGAGAAGCTTATTTATAAAATCTGTTCGGAACATCAGAAAAAAGCGAATGTCTAAAGAAATCGGGGAAGAAACGTCGCCATCACCGGTAAACCATTCGGAAAGCAACGCCGTCGACCGGGCGCTGATACTGGCGGCGGTTGATGGTGATAAGAACGCCTACGGAAAGCTGGTTTTGAAGCACCAGAAGAGGCTGTTCAGGTTTATCCTGATGATGCTGGGGAAAAAGGATATGGCGGAAGATGTTGTACAGGAAGCATTTGTGAAAGGTTATCTGGCCCTCGGCAGTTTCGATCCCGAAAAACCGTTTTACCCCTGGATTGCGACAATTGCCCGGAATCTGGCCCTGAATCTAATCAAGAAAGAAGAGCGCGAGAAACCGGCTTCGGAATATGATGATTTGCTGGCGTCGGTTCCGGATGGGGCCGATAACCCGCTGGACCGTATTATAGATAGCGAGAATAACCGGCGGTTTGCCCGGGCGGTGGAGGCGCTTCCGCCGCAATACCGGGTGGTTTTCGTGATGCGGATGATCGAGAAGAAAAGTTATGAGGAAATCGGGCGCGAGTTGAAAATTTCGCCCGGCACGGTCGATTCGCGGCTGTATCGGGCGCGTCAAAAACTGCTGGAAATGTTGAAAGATTTATTATAATTAAGTCATATGAACTGCGACAAAATAAAAGAACTGCTTTCGGGCTTTATCGACGATCAGCTTGACAAGGATGATCGGAAGCTGGTCGAGGAGCATCTGAAAAGCTGTGCGGAATGCACCGAGCATTTTGAAAAGCTGCTGGCGCTGGGCCGGATGGTGGATGATTTCGATATCGACGGTGATGAGTCATACTGGGCGGAGCAAAAGGATGCGGTCCTTGACCGGATCGAAAAACTCGAAACAGAGAAAGTCGTTCCGGTCAGAAGAAGCTACCGGAATCTGATATATAAGCTGGCGGCCGTGGCCGCTTCGGTAGCGCTGATTGCATTTATTTCGGTTCATGAGGCGGAGAAGGTCGGGCCGGTCAGGGGATTGTTTAAATCCGAGAAAGCGAAGGTCAGCCAGCCGTCAGAGTCGGTAAATTATTTGGCGCCTGCGCCGGTCAAAGATGCTGATACAATGACGTCCGAAAGAGTCAATGTCTCAGGAGAAATGAAGGCCCGGGACGATGCCGCGCCGGTGATGTCAGTGCCGACCATTGAAACCGCGGCCGGAGTGCAAGTCGATGAGGGTAAATCGAAGAAAATGGAAAGAGCCGCCGGCGATCAGGCAAGCAAACCTGCGGTTGCGGAAGAAGCAGTGAAGGATCAGGTGACGGAACAATTAGAATCGATTCCGGCGCCAAAGGAAGCAACATCATCGGCGGAAAAGAAGGGTACTCTTCAGAGTGATAATGAGACAGCCGAGAAAACGGTAACTGAGTTTCAGGCGGAGATGAACATGCCGGTTGCTATTAAGGACAGAGCGGACGCGGAGGCGTCACGAATGGCGGCCACGGAGCAGGCTGATATGGCAAAGAAGATACTCCCGGTAATTGTACCTTCGGACAGTGTGGCGTCGCTTCAGCAGCTTTCCGCCGGTTCCGAGGCCGATAAGGCGCCATCGACCGATGCATATATGGCCATGTATGATGTTGAAAAGCAGGCGACCGAACTCAAAGAGCGGGGTCTTGATCCGAATCAATTTGACGATTTAACCGGTCAGGATATAGCGACCTACATAAATTACTATGACGATGCTCAGCAACTTCGGCAAAATTACGGTTATGTTCTGGCAAGTCGGCAAAGCGATTATTTATCCAAAACCATGAATTTCAATTCAGCCTCGACCCCTGCCAAGGGCGCGTCGCCCGGGCGGCCTTCCGCCGACTCGCTCCATATAATAATCAGGACGATGGCTGATGCCTTTCATAATCTGGGTAAAGTGACCCCGATCAAGAATGAAAGGGGCCTGATGCTTGAATATCTCAGATCCTTGCGTAACCAGGCCGATTCCGGCACCATAACAGAGATTGATAAATATATCGGCGATCTCGAGCCTGAGACAAAATAGAAACCTTCTCAGTCCAATTATCGTATCTGTACATGGATAGATAGAAACCGTCATCCAAGGAGTGACTGATGGACAAAAAATTGTACAGATCAACTGCCGACAGCAAGATTGCCGGAGTCTGTGGAGGGTTGGGTGAATATTTCAATATTGACCCGACGATTATTCGGATAATTGCGATTATTCTGGTTTTTGCCGACGGAGCAGGTTTGCTGGGATATATTATTGCCTGGATTGTTATGCCCAAGCGGCCGCTGGGAGTTGAGCTGGAAACACCGCCCGCCCGAACGGAGTCGAGCCTTGGGAAATTCCTTCCGGGGCTGATCCTGGTCGCCATTGGCGTCGTTTTTCTCTTCAAGAACATTTACTGGTGGTTTGATTTTTGGGATTTCTTCTGGCCGGCGATTTTAATTGCGGCCGGTCTGGCGCTTGTTCTTAGCAGCAGCCGGAAAAAAGAAAAGCTGCTGGAAACCGACGGACATATCCAGGAGGTCAAATGAGATCGGGCAGTCTAGTGTTCGGGATTATTCTAATTCTGGTGGGCAGTCTGTTTTTGCTTAACAGCGTGGATATGGATATTTTTGATATTTTTGATTTCTGGCCGATGGTTCTGATCCTGGTCGGGCTGGTAATATTGTTTAACCGACCGCGCAAGCAATCATTGAAGGAAATCGCCAAGATGGGGGGAAAAGAAAATGACACCAAGTAGATTTCGCTGGGGGCTGCTGTTTATCACTGTCGGAGTCCTGCTGCTTTTGAACAACGCCGGCTACCTCGACTGGGATTACTGGTTGGAGCTGCTTTTCTGGTGGCCGCTGCTGTTGATTGCCATCGGGATCGAGAAAATATTCAACCGGACGAAGCTTCAATTCATATCATACCTGGCTCCGTTGATTTTGGTGGGAGGTATGGTTTATGTGGCCGTCGATATCGGTCCCGACCGCCGGGAGAGGAGTTTTGTCGACCGCTATAACTGGAAAGCAGAAACGGATTCCTCCATCGAGAAGATGGATGCTGTCATCGACCATGGGCAAACCGATCTGACTATTTATCGGACCGGCCTGAATCTGGCCTCGGCCAAATTTGATCGATTTTCGCGGAAACCCGACATTACGCTCGAAAAGAAAAACAATCTGGCGACGCTTGATATAAGCCGTTCCGGCAGCGGGCGCAGTGCCGTGATTATCAGCGGCCGCGGTTCCTACCAGGATTGGCGGGTGTCATTCTCCGATGAAATTCCACTGGAGCTGAAATGTGTCGGGCATGAATCCGATGTTGACCTTAATCTCGAATCCATTCCCATTGAAAAACTGACGGTGGATAATGACGGCGGCAACATTTATATGAAGCTTGGCAATAAAGCGGCGCTGGTCACTGTTGGTGTATCGGGGAATGATGCCGACCTTCGCATTAGAATTCCGGAAGGGTGCGGAATTAAGGTTATCGGCAAGGAATATGCATCATACTTAAAAGATCTGAACCTGATCGAGGCAGAGGACGGATTGATTTCGGAAGGATTCAATGAAGCCGCAGCCAAAATTTCCTTCGACTTCGATAAGGGGTTACGATATTTGTCCGTAAGCGGATATTGATTTTACAGGAGTCGTAATATAAGGGCTGTGTCCGCGGCCCTTTTTTATTAAATGTATCATGCGAGCATTGGTAATGCCGATAATATTATTGTTATGAAAAATTGGACAGGGGGCAGTCTTCGGGAACAGGGCGGGCACTAATTCTTCAATGGAAATCATGGGTGAAAAAACAAATATTATTTTGCTTTTGAATTTGATATTACGTAAATATAGCGTGTTATTTAAATGAGGGGAGAGGTGACCATATACGTACGATTGATATTGCTTCTGACCATTATACTATTCCGGCCGATAATCGGCAGCGCCTCGATAATTAAAATCCCCCAGGATTTTTTGGTTATTCAGGACGGCCTTGATGCCGCCGAGAGCGGCGATACTGTAATGGTTGCGGCCGGTATTTATAGCGGTGACGGCAATCGCGATTTGAATTTCAACGGCAAAGCCATAGCCCTGATATCGGAGGGGGGGAGCGATTCGACCATACTGGATTGCGGGGCCAATCTTGAAGCAGGTAATTTCCGGGGTTTCATTTTTGAAAACGGAGAAGATTCGAGCGCGCATGTGGTCGGGTTTACGATTAAGAATGCCGGTCTGCTCAGTATCGGGCATGTGCCTTCAGGAGGGGCCGGGGCCTATATATGGAACTCATCACCGGTTTTTGAGAATTGCGTTTTTGAAAATAATGTCATCGATCCGGGGCCAAAAAAAATATTGACGGAGGTAGCGGAGGAATTGAGCGGCGGAGCGGTTCTCTGCGATTCAAACGCCGCGCCATATTTTCAAAATTGCGTTTTCATTGGCAATCAGGTCTGGCATGGCGGGGGTGCGATTTATTGTTATAAGTCCTCGCCGGTCATTAATGGATGTCTTTTCATCGATAATTTCGCCTTCCGCGGCCCGGGCGCGGCTATTTTATGCGATTCGCTTTCATTTCCAGTAATAGCCAACAGTACTTTTTTCGGGAATTTTGTGGATCAGGGCCCCGGTTCTGCCATCGCCTGCCGTTTCGGCTCTCATTCGTCTTTATCCGCCTCGATAATCGCCTTTAACATTGGGACGGATGCCATCTACTGTGACAGCACGAGCAGTTCCGATGTTGACTGCTCCAATTTATATGGCAACAGCGGCGGCGACTGGGCCGGATGTGTTGAGTCGCTGAACGACAGCAGCGGCAATATGTGTGTCGATCCGATATTTTGCGATACGCTCGCACGGGACCTGCATCTGGGAGCCGCCTCGCCCTGTGCGCCTTCGAATAATATGTGCAACCGCTTTATCGGGGCGCTGCATGTCGCATGCCTGTGGGGTTATGTCTGCGGCGATGCCAGCGGCAATGAGAAAATAAACCTGCTTGATATCACTTATATTATTCGTTATCTGTACAAAGGGGGGCCGCCTTCGGAACCGGAGGAAGCGGCCGACGCCAATGGAAGCGGCAATGTCGATCTTCTGGATATAACCTTTCTGGTATATTATTTATACAACGCCGGGCCGCCGCCGATTTGCCCCGGTCCATAGAAACCGGATTCCCGATTCTTCATGCCTATTAAAAATTATTGCGCTTCTTTATAGTTCTGCCTATCTTAATCGGCAAATTGGTAAAGTCATGACCAGAAAGTTTATTATTACCATATTTATTGCCCTGTTTGTGTTCGGGTGCGCCGGGGAGAAAGATATTCCGGTCTGGAAGGAGAAATCGGTCCTGTTAGTGGGTACCGATGCCACCTATCCGCCCTTTGAACTGGTCAATACCGACAGCGGCCTGCCCGAAGGATTCGATATGGATATTATCGGCGCCATCTGCCGCGTGAACGGCTGGACACCGGAGTTTATCATTACCCCATTTGACGGCATCATTCCCGGTCTGAAGAACCACAAATATGACTGTATAATTTCGGCCATGACGATAACCCCGCAGAGGGAAGCTTCCGTTTCATTCTCGAAGTCTTATTATCTGGCCGGACAAATTGTGGCGGTGTCACTGGGAGATTCGGTCATTAAATCGGTGGATGATCTTCGGGGCCGCAAAGTGGGCGTCCAGTTGGGCACGACCGGCGAAAGGATGGCCAAATCGCTGGAGGGGCTGACCGTCTTTTCCTTTGATAATATCGGCGCGGCCTTTATCGATATGGAAAACGGACATATCGACGCCGTCCTCAATGATTATCCGACCACCATGGCATATATTAAAAGCCAGGGTCGTGCGAAAACGGTGGGAGAGCTGTTATCGACCGAGCATTATGGTATTGCGGTGCGCAAGGATGATGCCGAGCTCCTGGGCAAGATAGATTCGGCGCTTGAATTGATTCAGGAAAAGGGCGAATACGATCGGCTGGAGAGCAAATGGTTCGGTCATTCCAATGACTCGGACTAGTATTTGAAAATATGTATTGATGGGGCAAATGACGCAGCAATGAAATCGGATTTAATCATTTTTGCGTGATATAACAACTATGTCAAGACCTTACAAATTATCGGCGCTCGAGGGAAAGATAATAGCCATCGACGGTCCGGCCGGATCGGGCAAATCGACGACGGCCAAAATGCTTGCGGCGAGGCTGGGATTTATTTATCTCGACACCGGGGCGATGTATCGCGCGGTGACCCTTTTTGCCCTGGAAAACGGGGTTTCGCCGGAAGATGCCCGCGCTCTTGAAGCCATTGCATCGAGAGTGACGATTGAATTCAAGACCGAGGCGGACGTCAATCAAGTGTTTCTTAACGGACTGGATGTGACGGAGGCTATCCGTTCGCCCGAAGTTACCTCTGCCGTATCGCCGGTCTCGGCGCACGCCGGGGTCAGGGAGGCCATGGTGGCGCGACAAAGAGAAATGGCCAGAAAGGGCGGGGTGGTAGCCGAAGGGCGCGACACGACCTCGGTCGTTTTTCCGGATGCCGATATCAAGGTCTATCTCGAAGCTTCCCTGCAGGAACGGGCCCGCCGCCGGCTGATTGATTTTTCGCGGCAGGGAATCAACTCGACACTTGAAGAGCAAATGGAGCTTTTAGCGCGCCGCGATGATTATGACAGCGGCCGGTCCAATTCCCCTCTGACACGCACCCGCGATTCGGTTCTTGTCGATACGACTAATTTGAATATAGAAGAACAGGTTGATAAAATCATTAAGCTGATCCAGGCGCGTTTTATCAAAAAATGACTTTTTTTTACTGGTTTTGCTGGCGGTTGGCGCGTTCGATCGCCCAGATTATATTCAGGAGAAAAGTAAGGGGCCTTGAAAACATCCCCCGCGAGGGCCCTTTTATTCTTGCCAGTAATCATATCTCTCTGGCCGACCCGCCCATGTTGTCCACTTCCATCAAACGTCCCATTCATTTTATGGCCAAGAAGGAGTTATTCAATATTTTCATTCTTGGCACGGTGATACGAAATCTAAACTCGCATCCGATTCACCGGGGTTTTGACCGCCGGGCCCTGGAGCTGGCGGTGGAGATTTTGAAAAAAGGTGACGGGCTGCTGATTTTCCTTGAAGGAACCCGCTCGAGGACGAATGGTTTTCTTCCGGCCAAGCCGGGTGTCGGCCTGGTTGCCCTCAAGACCGGGGCCCCGATTATACCGGCTTATATTTCGGGATCAAACAGGCTGTTAGCCTGTTTTCTGGGCCGGGAGAGGCTTTCGGTGGTAATCGGGAAACCTTTGGACAGCAGTGAATCTAAAGACTATCCGGACACCAAGGATGGTTATCGGATGCTGGCCGAGGCGGTAATGGGACGTATTAGCGACCTGAAAAAAGATTCTCAAAAACATGACCGAAGTGCTTGACAATAAAGAAATTATATTCAATATTGTAAGGCTTAGTCGATAAATAATAGATTGAATCGACTTTTATATTCGAATATCCCACCCGTGTGATTTATCGCGCCGGGATAAATATAGTTCGAAGGAGGAATTTTCAAAAATGGCAGAAGCCAAAAAACAGATTGAGAAAAAATCCACAAAGACTGGAGGTGATAAGACTCCAAAGCTTACCAAGCGAAAAGCTTCCAGCGCCAAGAAGACCAAGTCCAAAAAGGTAAAATTGGTCAAGGCGAGTGAGGTTGAAGAAGTCAAGGTATCGACTGAAGAAGAATCATCGCAGGAAAAAATCGTCACGGCGCGCACGACGCGTCTGGCCGAAAAAGCGGTAGCCCGCAAAGAACGAGAAGATACGTTCGTCGATAATATCAGGGTTGTCGAGGCCATGAAACTGACCGAAATCGACAGCCGTGAATATTCCGAAGACGAGTACACCCAGCTCCTTGAGATGTATGACAGTACTATCAAGGATATCAAAGAGGGTGAAATAGTCAGCGGCACGGTTCTTGGGGTATCCAAGGACGATGTTATTGTCGATGTCGGATTCAAATCGGAAGGTATTATCCCGCTTCACGAATTTCCCGAACCGATTAACATTGCGGTCGGCGACAGGATCGATGTATTCCTGGAGCAGATCGAGGACTCGAACGGCCAGTTGATTTTATCAAAACAGAAGGCCGATTTCATGATGGTTTGGGACAGGATCCGTGATATTCATGATGCCGGTGATCTGGTCAACGGCCGGATTGTCCGCCGCATCAAGGGTGGCGTGGTGGTCGATATCATGGGTGTCGACGCATTCCTTCCCGGTTCCCAGATTGCATTGCGGCAGGTGCCGGATTTCGATGCATTGATCGGTTCGATGATGGAACTGAAGATTATCAAGCTCAACAAGAGCCGTCGCAATATTGTCGTGTCGCGCCGGGTGGTTCTCGAAGAAGAAAGAGAATCGAAGCGTGACGCGCTTCTCAGCGAAATTCAGGTTCAACAGACGCGTGAGGGTATTGTCAAGAACATCACCGATTTTGGTGTTTTCATCGATCTCGATGGTGTTGACGGTCTGCTTCACATCACCGATATGTCCTGGGGCCGGATCAAGCATCCGAGCGAACTGGTCAGCCTGGGCGATAAGATTCAGGTGAAGATCCTTGATTTTGACGAGAAGACCTCACGAATTTCTCTTGGCTTGAAACAGCTTACTCCCTATCCGTGGGAGAATATCGAAGAGAAATATCCGATCGGCAAGAAGGTTACCGGAAAAGTGGTTTCAATCACGGATTACGGTGCCTTTGTCGAGCTGGAGAAGGGTGTCGAGGGATTGATTCACATTTCCGAGATGTCCTGGACCCAACATATCAAGCACCCGTCGAAGATAATGAATGTCGGCGACAAGATTGACGCGGTGGTGCTTTCGGTCGATCGTGAGAATGAGAAAATCTCGCTTGGAATTAAGCAGATGGAGCCCGATCCATGGGAGACCATCGAAGAGAAATACCCGGTGAGCAAAGTTGTCTCGGGCAAGGTCCGCAATCTGACCGCTTTCGGCGCCTTTATCGAACTCGAAGAAGGCATTGACGGTTTGATTCATATCTCCGATATGTCATGGACCAAGCGCATTCAGCACCCATCGGAGCTGATGAAAAAGGGCGACAAGATCGAAATCAAGATTTTGAGAATCGATCATGAGAATCGTCGCATTTCTCTCGGTTACAAGCAGCTCAAGAATGATCCATGGCCCGATATTGCCAAGAAGTATGCGGTTGGAACCGACTGCCTCGGCGCCATCACGCGTGTGCTTGACCGCGGCGTAACGGTTGAGCTCGACGGTGAGGTCGAGGGTTTTGTCCCGACGCATCAGCTCGGCAAACCGGAACTGGAGAATCCGGCCGACGCCTTCAACGAAGGGGAGCAGATCCCGTTGCAGGTGATCGAACTGGATCGTCCGGCGCACAAGATCGTGCTTTCGGTCGCCGCTTATTATAAGAAGCGCGAAAAGACCGAACTGGATCAGTTCGTTGCGAATCATCCCACACGGACGGTCACATTAGGTGATGTCATCAGTGAAAATTCCTCGGAAGTGATGACGGCATCGGAACCGGAAGGCGAAACCGCGCCGGCCGGGACCGAACCTGAGGGGAATCCTGAACCGGCTGCCGAACAGCCGCCGGCGGAAGATGAGCCCAAGGAGTGATGCCACATCGGCGCCGGAGGGAAAGCCACCCGGCGTGATTGAAGACCGAATAATGTAATTGGCATAAAAAAGCGGCGAGCGATCGCCGCTTTATTTTTTGTCCGGGAATGCGTATAATGACGTGATGAAAAAAGTCGCTTTGGAAACAATCGGCTGCCGTCTCAACCAGTATGAGACCGAGAGGATCGCGGGACAACTGCTTGAATATGGGTTCGAGCGGGTTGAGTTCAGCGACCCGGCCGACCTTTATATAATAAACACCTGCACCGTGACGGGGCGGGCCGATGCTTCATGCCGCAATATCATTTCCCGGGCCGCCCGGCGGAGCGAAAAGCCGCCGGTGGTGGTGGTCGGCTGTTATGTTGATGCCGATCCGGAAAAAGTCGCCCGGCTCAATGGGGTTGACCTGATTGTCAACAATAGCGAGAAAGAAAAGATTCTTGATATTTTGCGGCATAAATTCCCCGCATTGTTTGATTCGGCGGAGCGGACTTCGTATCCGAAGGTGATAGCGGAGTTTCATCAGCATAACCGGGCCTGGATAAAGATCGGCGACGGCTGCAACCAGCGCTGCGCCTATTGTATTATTCCGCTGGTGCGCGGGGAATTGACGAATCGTCCCGCTGAGGAAATAATTGACGAGATCAACCTGTTATATGAGCATGGTTATCATGAAGTCGTGCTGACCGGCGTTCATATCGGGCAATATAGGCACGGAGAGATCGCCTCGCCGGGTAGGCTGGTGCGCCATATTCTGGAGAAGACAACCATTCCGCGAATCCGGTTGTCGTCGATTGAGCCACAGGAAGTCAACGACGATCTGATTGCGGCGATGTCTGACGGCGGGCGACGAGTCTGCCGGCATTTGCATATTCCGCTTCAGTCCGGATCGGACAGGATTCTAAAAATGATGAACCGGCCGTATGATTCGGCCAGATATCTCGATATTGTCGGCTATGCCAGGAGCAGAATCGAAAATATCGTGGTCGGGGCGGATATCATTGTCGGATTTCCGGGCGAGACCGATGAAGATTTTCAGCGGTCGGTGGAAACGGCCGACTCGGGTTTGCTGGATTACCTGCATGTGTTCTCATATTCGGATCGTCCGAACACGCCGGCTTCGGAAATGCCGGACAAGATCAACCCGGAAGTGATCAAAGAACGCAATGCGGTTTTGCGGGATATTTCCAAAAAGCATTATACGGCGGCGCTGAAAAGGGAGGTGGGCCGGAGGGCTTATGTTATCTCGGAACATCGCGCCCGCCGCGGCAATCATTACTGGGGCATCACCGACAATTATCTCAAAGTGGCCATCCCGGAAGGTCTCGGCGGCGGGAAAGAGATATTGGAGATGGCGATTGTCGGAATCAATCAAAGTCATCTTGTCGCCAAAATGCGCGACTGATTTCTTCAACGACAAATTGTTCTCATAATATAGTAATCCGTTATTTGATTTGTCGGGGCTCACCGTTATTTGAATAAATTACTCTCGTGAACCGGAAAAGTTTTCTCGAAACCGCATCCATGAAATAAATGTCGAAGCCTTCGCGCTTTGCGTAAGGCGTTGTATCATAATCAATTGAAATGGCGTTCGGCAAGTTTGGCACGCGTCATGCTTAAATGGAAGCCGGAGAAATATAAATAGG
Organism: candidate division Zixibacteria bacterium HGW-Zixibacteria-1; assembly: GCA_002838945.1. Taxonomy (NCBI): domain Bacteria; kingdom Pseudomonadati; phylum Candidatus Zixiibacteriota; species candidate division Zixibacteria bacterium HGW-Zixibacteria-1. The sequence continues at coordinate 69,973 of PGXB01000005.1, read as the reverse complement.
TCTATTGGTATATGGTAGAAGAAAGCAAAAAAGATCAGGAACCGAACGAAGCGGCCGAAGAAGTCGTGGCCAAGGTTTCGATTTTTAGCAGGCTGAAAAGCTTAAACTTAAAGAAGTTTCTGGTTCCCGCGGCATCAGCCGCCGGGGCCTTCGCGATTTCGGCTGCTATTTACTTCTTTATATTAGGCGGCAGTTTCGCATTCAAACAGACTATGGAAACGCCGGAAGCTGCAACGAGCAATACCACCGCCGCTACAAATAACCTGCCTGATATTAAAAAGCATGACAGTTCCACGGTGGACATCAAGGCTGAAGAAGCGGCAAGAAAAATCGCCAAAGAGGATGTTTCCAAGATTGAGATCGATACCGCGGGGATCATGAAAGAACTGGATTACCTTTTCATTACACCGGATATGGAAAACGCGGAGCTTGGCATGAACCCCCAGGATTCGCTGGATACCTTGAGCTGGATACAAAAAGAGATGGCCAGGTTCGCTGAAGAAAAAAGTGAGATCGGGATCAAGGCAAAAGAGCTTGAGCTGATGAAATATAAAGTGGATCAGGGTTTGTTAAAAATCGAGCAGGCGGAATCGGCCAGGATAATACAACTGGCCCGTTTGTACGACGGGATGAAAGCCAATGAGGTGGCGCGGCTGTTTGCCAACTTGTCGGATGAAGTCGTTGTCTCGATTCTGCCCCGCATGAAACCTGCCAATGCCTCGAAAATTCTGGCATTGTTGCCCCCGAAACGAGCGGCCGAACTTTCGACCGACATGATCACGGTGCTGGAGAATTAGATGAATTCCTTTATGCAGATGCCGGATATGGCAAATATCGATTCCATCAGCGTTAAAGCGCCGAAGGAAAGTGCTTCCGGTATGCCGAAAGCGTCGGGCGGCGATAATTTTGCGACGATGCTGGAAGGCACCATGACAGAAAAGGGACAGCTTCACGAAAATATGAAGTCGTTAAGCGAGGGAAGAGACATCCTTAAGGAAGCGATGATGTCTCCTCTCGGCCTGGGAATCGATCTGGAGCTTCTGGCCGGTCTGCATATTAATGAGAACGGCGGGATTATTCCAATTGATGAAATGACGCCTGAAGCCGCATCGGAAAATGCTTTAACTGCGGGCGAAAAGCTTGCTGATATGCTTCAGGGGCAGATAGGGTCGGTTAATCAAACAGGTGTAATCTCAGACGAAAATGTTATAGACCAGGATGTTTCGCCGGTCATTATCGAGCAGAGCAATGCCAAAGGCGAAACCAATAAACCGGGAATGCAGATCGATCTTAAAGCGGTTTTAGCCAAAGCCGAACGGAACGCCAATGCGATTCAGGATATTTCAGCCGGTCATAATCAAAATAATAATGTGACCAAGAATATTCCGGTTGATGATACAATCGATAACTCAGGGAAACACAATATCTCCGCCGCACGATTGGACAATAATATAATGACTGACCGCCGGGGCATGTCCATTATTGCACCACTTGAAAGTGAAAAAATATTTACGGCCGATCATGCCGCCGCAGATGATGTAATGGAGCGAGTCAGGAATAGTTTAAATGTGAATCGGGTGGAGATATCCAAAGAAGCGCCGGTGGTTAAGGCCGAATCCGTAACTAAATCCGATATTGAATCCTTGACGACGATTCGCAATTCCGGAATGGAAAAAGGAAATATGGCGGATCAAATATCCGAGGAAGACACTGATCATCATAATGATAAATCGAATGGCACTAAGACCGGTAGCGGCGATAAAGTAATGCCGGCGGCTGTTTCGGACAAGGCGAGTATTCCTAATGCAAAAGCAGAACTGTCCGACAATGCGGCCGAGTCGCAGACAATAAAGGGAATAAACGCCGAATCATTGTCGCAGGATAATGCAAGGATTGATACTTCCCGGGCGGCCCAGGAGCCTTCTTCGGTGAAGTTCGTCTTACCGGAAGATTTAAGCGCCAAAAACTTACAAAGCAAGCACACGATATTCATAAAACTCGAACCGGAACATCTGGGAACGGTACGCCTGACGCTGTCATCGCAGGGCCATAGTATTATGGGCCGCATGGTGGTGGACAGCACATCGGCCCAGAGTGCGGTTGAATCGCATATCAACAATCTTCTTGACGATCTGGCTGAAAAAGGTGTCCGGCTCGACGCCTTTCAGGTTTCGGTCGGCGGCGGTCAAACCGGCCGGCGTTATATGCACGGGAACCAGGGCCTGGGCGGGAGCCGTCATTACGGCTGGTCGCGAGAGATGGGAAAGTATGAAAATGAGCCGGCGGGCATTATCGGTGCATCGCGCGGCAGTCAATATATTGGCAGGTCAGGAGTCAACTGGCTGGCCTAGGAGGATATGATGGGAATAATTTCACCGATAGCAACCGACACAAACGGCAATCCGGTACTGACCGGGTCAATGCAGGCGCTCGGCAAAGACGATTTTCTGCAGTTGCTCGTGGCGCAATTGACGCATCAGGATCCTCTCGAGCCGATGGATGACACCCAGTTTATTGCCGAGCTGGCACAGTTTTCATCGCTGGAACAACTGCAGAATATGAATGAATCGATCAATAACTCGCTGGCTTGGGACTATCTGCAGATGCAGACCATCAACAATACCATGGCGACCTCGCTGATCGGCCGGGATATCAAGGCGACTTTCAATAATATTTATCTAGATGAGGAAAATCTGCCGAAAATAAATTACTCGACCACCGACTTTGCGTCGGAAGTGAAAATCGACATTTTGAATATGGATGGGACCGTTGTGCGCACCCTGACCCAGGAGGATATTGAGGCGGGCAGCAACTCGATTGTCTGGGACGGCAAGGATATGAACGGCAATCGCCTCGAATCGGGGTACTACACGATTTCGATCAGCGCCACCGATTCCAGCGGCGAAAGCTTTACGCCATCGACATTCGTCGAAGGGCGCGTGACGGGTGTTCTTTATCGCGATGGTGCGGCCTATTTGCAGGTCAACGGTCTGGAGATTGCGCTGGCCGAGGTGACCGCAATTAAGGATGCATCGCTGGAAGATGAGGGGTAAGAAATGAGAGTCACTGATTTCAATCGTGAAGTTAAACTGCTGGAGATTGTCAACCGCAACAACGTCAATCAGCCCGCTAACACGGGCAAGACGGCCGGCACGTTCAAGGAGACCTTTTCTCAGGAAATGGCCAAGGCGAGCGATATCAGGTTCTCCAAGCATGCCCAGCAGAGAATGTTTTCGCGCGGGATCGAACTCTCGGACGAAAAACTCGCTCAGTTGTCACAGGCGATTGACAAGGCGGCGGTCAAAGGATCGAAGGACACGCTGATTCTTGACGAGGATGCGGCCTATGTCGCCTCGATCCCGACACGCACTATAATTTCGGCCTTCAGCCGGGCCAATTTGCAGGAGGGAGTTTTCACTTCGATTGATTCGGCGGTGATTCTTTAAGGATGAAATAATGAGAAATAATAATAACAGTAATCAGGGCTGGACCCCGTATCGAGACGGGGAGGCCTTGCCTTCAGGTAAGGAGGATGTAAAGTTATGATGGCATCATTGTTTGCCGGGGTTTCGGGACTACGGAACCACCAGGTCAAGATGAATGTAATCGGCAATAATATTGCCAATGTCAACACGATCGGTTTCAAAGGCGGCCGTGTTACATTCCGTGAGGCGCTGGTACAGACGTTCAAAGGCGCCGGACGGCCGTCGGAAATATCCGGCGGAACCAACCCGGTCCAGCTTGGACTGGGTATGACCGTTTCCACGATCGACAATGTTTTTCAACAGGGCGGTCTGGAGACGACGGGGCAGATCACCGACCTGGCCATTCAGGGTTCGGGTTTCTTTGTACTGTCCAATAATACCGGTCAGTATTTCACGCGAGCCGGTGCTTTTGGCTTTGACGCCAATTCCAATCTGGTCGATCCGGCCACCGGGCTGTTTGTCCAGGGCCGCATGGCGGATGCTGAAGGCAATATTCCGTCAACGGCGACGATCGGTAACATCACCATGCCGTTCGGGCAGCAGGATCCGGCCCAGCCGACGACCATGATTACGCTCGGCAATAATTTAAATTCAGTGGCCACGGATTCGAACGCCCACCTTATTTCCGCCGGGGCGACCAGTATTACGACGGTATCGAACACTCCGACAGTTGACGGCGCTGGCGGCGTTCATACGCTGACCATAGTCGGCAATCAGGCCACGAATTCGAATTGGGCGGGAACCAATGTCGGCAATAACATCAGTGGTGCACCAGGCACGGTGTTATCGGGCAATATGACATTGGCCAGTCTGGGGGTAACCGATGTATCCGGGTTCACCATCTCACGCGATAATGGAACCCTGGTTGAAATAGTCTCGGTGGCGTCAATAAATTCGACGGTTAATGACCTTATCAATGCCATCAATCAGATCAGCGGCATCAAGGCCGAACTGGTTGGCGGCGAAATACAGTTGACCCGAACCAAAGCGGGAGCCGGAACCGATTACAATATCGAGTTATCGACATCCCAGGTTACGGTCGATCCGATGGGACTGAACACCTCCGGTAATATTGTCGGGGTGTTGTTTGGGGTTCCTGACGGAACGACACAGCTAATCAACAACGGCACCGATCATACTTTTGTATGCACGGATGTTTTCGACCCGACCAGCGGCCGCATCCAGCCGCCGATCAATCTGAACATCCTGATTGACTCGAACACCGGTCTCGCGATGGGAATCGAGGGGCTCGGCGGCGGCGGTGTCGAGATTGAAGCTCTCAGCGGCCTCAGCGCCGGCACGGCCACGATTGAGACCGATGATACGACGCATGCCATGTCGACGACGGTTTATGATTCGCAGGGCGGCAAGCACACGCTGACGCTCGAATTTCTTAAATCCGTCGAGAAAAATCAATGGACCTGGTCGGCATCATTCCTCGGTAATGAAATAATCACGGGCGGCGGCAGCGGAACGATCGAGTTTAATCCCGACGGCTCGCTGTTTTCGTTCGAGTATATCGGCGGCGCCACCTCATTGACCTTCGACCCGAATAACGGGGCCGATATGGTCAATGTCGGGATCGATGCCGGATCAGCCGGGCAATATGACGGTCTGACCGGTTTCGCCTCGGCGCATACCGCCTCGGTGCTCAACCAGAACGGGCATGGCCTGGGAATTCTGGATAAGATATCATTCGACCAGTCCGGAAACATCTTCGGCATATTTACCAATGGTGTCAGCCGGGTTCTGGCGCAGATTGTTTTGGCCGATTTCAACAACCAGGCCGGTTTGATAAAGGCGGGACAATCGCTGTATCAGACTTCGGCCAACTCCGGTGAGCCGATTATCGGTGTTGCCGGCGAGACGATCTCGGGCACGATTTCATCGGGCGCTCTCGAGGCATCATCGGTGGATATTGCCTCAGAGTTCACCAACATGATTACGGCCCAGAGAGGTTATCAGGCCAATGCCAGAATTATTACGACTTCGGATCAGATGCTTGAGGAACTGGTCAATCTGAAGAGATAGTGATTGGATATTAGATGATACGCCTTACGAAATTAAATGATCAGGAAATCGTCATCAACGATGACCTGATCGAATTTATCGAGTCAACTCCCGATACCATAATCAGCCTGATCGACGGCAAAAAGATTATGGTTCGGGAGACACCCGATGAGATCATAAAAAGAGTGGCCGCATTTCGCAAAATGTCTTCCAATATCGAATGGAAGGCGGGGCGCGGCGAGAAACAGGAATAAAGGGGAGATTGCCAGATGCCTATTGATGACAGGTTAAATCCCGACGAAAGCGGTCTTGCAGAAGGTGAAGGCCAGGTCGGGGGATCCGGAAAGAAGAAACCATGGCTGATTTACCTGGCTGTTGTCGTTGTCATGGCGGCCGGTGGGTATTTCGCCGGAACGAAGTACTTGAAGTCATCCGACCCTGTTTCCTCCGAAGAAAAGAAGGACGATAAGAAGGAAAACAAGAAGAAACAGTTCACCGCCACCGAGATGTTCATGATGCAAGATATTATTGTGAATCCGGCAGGAACCGGCGGCACCAGGTTTCTTTCGATTTCGATTGGATTCGAGATCGGCACGCATGAAACGGTTCTGCAGTTCGAGAAACGAGAGCCGGTTATCAAGGATGCCTTAATAACGATTCTCGGATCTAAGACGATCGAGCAGCTTTCCGATCCCAAGGAGAAGGAAATCACCCGCTATCAGATCAAGAAGCGCGTCGAGCAGTTGATGCAGACCGATGAACTGGCGGCGGTTTACTTTACCGATTTTATTCTGCAGTAATAGGGCAGGAGGAAGATTTTGGCAAAGATTCTGACACAGGATGAGATTGATGCCCTGCTGACGACGGTGTCGTCGAATCCGGGGCAGCCGAATCCGGCGCCGGTGATGAATGACGGGACGACGCAGACCGTCCATACGTATGACTTCAAGCATCCCAACCGGGTCTCCAAGGACCAGTTGCGGACGCTTGAAAATATGCATGACAACTTCGCCGGGCATGTCAGTTCCACGCTGTCGGCAATGTTCCGGACTATGGTTGATGTGGACCTCGTCTCGGTCGATCAGATCAACTATTCGGAATATATAATGTCGCTGGTGACGCCATCCTGCACCTACACTTTTTCGGCACAGCCGCTCGAAGGGCTTTGCGTGCTCGATTTCAACCCCTCGCTGTCGTTTGCCTTTATCGACCGGATTTTCGGCGGCGGGGAGAAAATGCTCGAGATCGAGCGCGAATTGACCGGGATAGAAAAAGCGGTGCTGGCCAAAGTGACCAAAAAGCTTTACCAGGATCTCGAAAAGTCATGGAATAATATTGCGCCGATAGTAATCGAAGAGAAGTCACTCGAAACCAACCCGCAGTTCATTCAGATTGTCCCTTCAGGTGAAACGGTTATTGTGGTTTCGCTGCAGTTGAAACTGTTCAAGGCGACCGGCTTGCTGACGATTTGTTATCCGTATGTATCGCTCGAGCCGGTGATAGCGCGGCTTTCCGCCCAGAACTGGATCGATGCGACCAAAAAGAGATCGGTCGAAGCGGCGACGGACGCGAACAGGCAAAACCTGCAGGAAATCAAGGTTGAGATCTCGATTCTGCTGGCCAGGACACATCTGAAAATGAAGGACTTTCTCAGTTTGAAAGTCGGAGATATAATTGCGACCGATGCCAAAATCAACGAGTCGGCGGAACTGCTCGTGAACAACAGAAAGAAATTTTATTGCCAGGCCGGTCTTCTCGGAAAACGCCGGGCCGGACAGGTTACCGAAATATATCCGGTAATAACAAAGGAGTTATAAAACATGGATGAAAAAAACGGGATTGAGCTGCCCATGAACGGAAGCCCATCGGATGAAGCTGCCGGCGGCAAAGGGATCCCGCCCGAAAATATGGCGGAGACTCCGGACTCCGGCCTTCCGGCGGCAGATCAGGGTGCCGCCAAAGGTGATTCCATAGATATGCCGGATGAAGGCGGGGACAACGAGCCGGACGGCGCCGACCTGTTGAGTACTGAGGATGTCGAATCGGCCATGCAGAGGGCGGTCGAGGAGGAATTGACGCTCAATGGCCTGAACGCGTCCGAGGGACAGCCGGTCATCAAGCAGGCGGATTTTCAGCAGCTTTCCGCCGATTCCGAGCAGCATGGAAGCCGCAATATCGAACTTCTCATGGACGTCGAGTTGCCGGTTTCGATCGAACTGGGGCGCACCCGGATGAATATCTCAGATATTCTGTCCCTGGGGCCGGGCTCGATTGTCGAGCTGGATAAGCTGGTCGGCGAGCCGGTCGATCTTCTGGTAAATCAGAAAAAGGTTGCCCGGGGCGAAGTTGTTGTTGTCGAAGAAAATTTCGGTTTGCGAATCACGCAGTTGATCTCGCCGGAAGAAAGGTTGAAGAACCTGCAATGAGCCGCAAGAATAAGAAAATTCTGCTGATTATGTTCATTATAATCATTGTCTCATCGGCCCTGTTGATATCGAAATTCGGGGATGTTTCGGCTAATGATGTTTTAAAGACTGATGGAGCCGATGTCGCCGCCGCCAGTACCAAGCCGGCGACGGTTCTGAATGAGTCGGTTTTCTGGTCCCTGGCCAAGCTGATGGCCGCATTGATGGCGGTCGTGGCCGGGATTTACGGTTTTCTTTATCTTCTGCGGCGGATGATGGGCAACAAGCTCTCCGGCAATAAGCAGCATAATATCATCGAGGTTCTTGAAACAACCTATGTGGCGCAGAAAAAATCGGTGTCATTGATTCGCTTTGCCGACCGCGCCGTTTTGATCGGCGTGGCCGATTCGGGAATCAATGTTCTGGCTGAACTGGATGGCGAGCAAACATCGAAGGTCCTGGCCGAGTTTGCGGTCGAAAAGCCGACGTCCGGTTTTGCCGGCATCATGAAAGATGCCAAAGACAGGCTGATGAGTCTTAACATTGGAAAGTTGAAGACACTTCAGGCTGCCGAAGATGGAAACAGGCCGCAAGCGGCCCTGTAATTATTTCCGGCAGGATGCCGGATAAATAGGATTTTAGAAAGTTCATAGGATTGAAATGAAAGGCATATTACGTCTTGCCGTCTATGTAATACTGACGGTAATCATCATGGCTGTCGCCGCTGAGGCACAGGCCATTCCCAAAGTTTCGGTCGAGTTGGGGGAATCAACCAGCCCCAAAGATCTCTCGGCAACATTGCAAATAGTCCTGATGCTGACGGTCCTGACGCTGGCGCCTTCGATTATCCTGATGATGACATCATTCGTCAGAATCGTGGTTGTCCTCGGTTTTCTGCGTCAGGCGATCGGGACACAGCAACTGCCGCCGAATCAGCTCTTAATCGGACTGGCGCTTATTTTGACTTTTTTCATTGTCAGCCCCATGGCCAATAAAGCGTATGATGAAGGTCTGAAACCGTATCTTGATGAGCAAATCAGCCGGGATGAGGCATTTGAAAAGGGTATTGCGCCATTCAAGCAATTTATGCTGGAGCAGACCCGCGAAAAGGACCTGGGCCTGTTTATTGAACTGGCCGGAATGGAACCGCCCGAGAAGCCGGAAGATGTTCCGCTTCACGTCTTGATCCCCGGTTTTGTCATCTCGGAACTGCGAATTGCGTTTCAAATTTCCTTTCTGATATTCGTACCGTTTTTGATAATCGATATGATTGTATCCTCGGTTCTGATGTCGATGGGTATGATGATGTTGCCGCCGATTATTGTGGCTTTGCCGTTCAAGATTTTGCTGTTCATCCTGGTCGATGGCTGGTATTTGCTGGTGAAATCGCTGGTCGGATCATTTTATTGAGGGGTAATGAATTATGACACCGGAAATGGTTGTATCTATCGGCCGCGATGCGGTTCTGACGATGTTGCTGGTATCGGCGCCGATGCTGCTTTCGGGACTGCTAATCGGTTTAGTCATCTCGATTTTGCAGGCGATTACCCAGGTTCATGAGATGACCCTGACATTTATTCCAAAAATCGTTGTGGTGGCGGTTTCGCTGATTATCTTTTTACCCTGGATTATAAATGTCGTGACGGAGTTTACCATTCGTTTATTCGGGATAATACCCACTTTATAAGGAGGCGTCTTGAATTATTTTCCCGGTCATCGGGTAATCCTTTCCGCAGCCTGCCCAAAACAGGTCTTTTCTCTGATTTCTAAATTTATATAAGTCGTTGTAAATCAATAAAATATAATAATTTTGCGACCTTGTTACGGGTTGGCATAAAGCTTGATTAAAGTATTGACGAGTAACCCGTAATCTAGGCAGGATAAATTGTTTGACTTTCTAACATTCGGAACTGCAAAACTTCAAGTCTTCCTTCTGATACTCTTCCGCTCCGCCGGATTATTTTTGATTTCACCGATTCTGGGCCATAAATCGATCCCGGTCATGGTTCGGGCCGGTCTGGCTATCATGCTGGCTGTCATATTGATACCGCTTGTATCCATGGACCAGGTTCCGGTTATCGAATCGGTTTGGTTGCTGGCCCTTTTGGCGGCCAAGGAGATGCTGGTCGGATTTATAATCGGATTACTATTTTCGCTGTTATTTGTCGGCGTCAGGATGGCGGGCAATATAGTCGGTTACCAGATCGGGCTTATTATTGCCAACGTTCTGGATCCGGAAACCAATTCCCAGACTTCGGTCATAGGGGAATTCTGGTATGTTATGGCCGTCCTGATTTTTCTGACAATTGACGGTCATCATGCCATTCTTTCGGCCTTCTCCGACAGCTATAAACTGGTTCCGGTCGGTGTTTTCAATTTTACCGGGCCGGCCGGGGAGCAGTTGATTCGTGTCAGCGCTTATGTTTTTACGATTGCCGTCAAGCTGGCGGCTCCGGTCATGATAACTCTTTTCCTGACCGAAGTGGCGCTTGGTGTAGTGGCGCGGACGGTTCCTCAGATGAACATCTTTATTGTCGGCATTCCGGTCAAAATCGGCATCGGACTTTTTATACTGGCGGCGGCTCTGCCGGTATTCAGATACATGATTGAAAAGACGGTTTACTTCCTCGACGGGGAAGTGACCAAAATACTTTATAACATCGGGTCCGTGAGTTAAGAAGATGGCAGAAGACAGCTTTCAGGAACGAAACGAGCGAGCGACCCCACGCCGCCGCCAGAAGGCGCGCGAAGAGGGTCGAGTCGCCCGCTCACAGGAATTGAATTCGGCGGTTATTCTTTGCCTTGGCATTGTCACCCTTTATCTGGTCGGCCCGCTTATGGTCAATCAAATGAAGGATTACATGGGATATATTTTCACCGAGGCTCCGAATATCCGCACCGATTTCGATTCCCTGCAGGCGCTGCTGGCTTCCAACATCATGACTTTCTTCCTGATGATGGGACCTCTTTTGATCGTTCTGGCCCTGATCGCTTATGGTATTAACGTTCTTCAGGTCGGCATCCTCTTCACAGGAAAACCGCTGGAACCCAAGCTTGACAAGTTGAACATGACCAGCGGCATCAAGCGGTTGTTTTCGAGCCGCACCTTGTTTCAACTGGTCCGCGATGTTGCCAAGCTGATTGTGATCGGCACCGTCGGATATTTCTCAATCAAGTCGCAAATCGACAGCTTTTTCACCATGTCCGACAAGTCCATCGCCGAGTTTGCCGGAGCCATGGGCCTTATGGCGCTCAAGACCACGCTGCAGATCGGCGCCGCCATTCTTTTTCTGGCCCTGCTTGATTACGGCTACCAGAAATATGATTTCGAAAAGTCGATCAGGATGAGCAAGCAGGATCTGCGTGACGAATTCAAGGATACCGAGGGATCGCCGCAGACAAAATCACGCGTCAGGCAGATACAGCGCGAGATGTCGCGCCGCCGCATGATGCAGGAAATTCCGAAAGCCGATGTGGTCATCACCAACCCGACGCATATCGCGGTGGCCCTGAAATATGATCAGACGGAAATGGAAGCCCCGATGGTTGTCGCCAAGGGTGAACGGCTGATTGCTGAGAAGATTAAAGAAATCGCGCGGGAAGCGAATATTCCGGTTGTGGAAAACAAGCCGCTGGCCCGGGCGCTGTTCAATATGTGCGAGATCGGCTCATATGTTCCGGGCAAGCTGTACCGGGCGGTGGCCGAAGTGCTCGCTTACGTTTACCGGCTTAAGCAGGAGACGATGGTATAATGGAACTCGAAGGCAACTCATTTCTGGGCAAGCTGACCGGCCGCTCCGATATTATCCTGGCGGTGGCGGTAATCGCCATTATCGGCGTGCTGGTTATTCCGATTCCGCCGGGACTGCTCGATTTCGCCCTGGCCTTCAATATCACCTTCTCGCTGGTAATATTGCTTTCGACTCTTTACATCCGTCGGCCGCTCGACCTGTCGGTTTTCCCGGGGATGCTTTTGATCGTTACCCTGCTGAGACTGGCGCTCAATGTGGCCTCGACCCGTCTGATTCTCGGAACCGGGTATGCCGGTGAAGTGATCAATTCCTTCGGCAACTTTGTTGTCAAGGGCAACTACGTGGTCGGCTTTATCGTCTTCATGATCCTGGTCATTATTCAGTTTGTCGTGATTACCAAGGGCGCCGGAAGAATTTCCGAAGTGGCCGCCCGCTTCACTCTGGATGCCATGCCGGGCAAGCAGATGGCGATCGATGCCGATCTCAACGCCGGTTTGATAAACGAAACAGAGGCCAAAACGCGGCGTAAGGAAATCGCCGACGAGGCCGATTTTTACGGCGCGATGGACGGCGCCTCGAAATTTGTCAGGGGCGATGCCATCGCCGGCATTTTGATCACGATGATCAATGTTGTCGGCGGATTCGTCATCGGCATCCTGATGCAGGGCCATTCGGTTTCCGAGGCACTGCGGATGTACACGCTGCTTTCGGTCGGTGACGGACTGGTGACACAGATCCCGGCTCTGATAGTCTCGACTTCAGCCGGTATAATTGTCACCCGCACCGCCTCGACCTCGAATATGGGCACCGATCTTGCCAAACAACTGACCGGCCAGCCGCGTGCGATCATGATTGCCTCGGTGATGCTGATACTGTTCGGTATCGTTCCCGGAATGCCGACCATTCCCTTCATCGTGCTGGGTGCCGGGGTGGGCGCGGTCGGCTATATGACCAGTGAAAGCATGAAGAAGAAAAAACTTGAAGAGCAACGGACCATATTGCAGGCGTCCCAGGTGGAGCAGCCGGAGCGGACCGAGGATCTTCTCAAAGTCGATGCCCTCGAAGTGGAAATAGGCTACGGTTTGATTCCGCTGGTCGATACCAACCAGGGCGGTGATCTCTTGGAGCGGGTGTCGTCGATCAGGCGGCAACTGGCCATAGAAATGGGAATTATTGTCCCGCCGATTCGGATCAGGGACAATGTCCAGCTCAACCCCAATCAATATCGTGTCAAAGTTAAAGGCATTGAAGCGGCCAAATATGAGCTGATGCTGGATCATATCATGGCCATCAATCCCGGTTTCGTCAGGGATGAGCTGGACGGTTTCAGGACCACCGAGCCGGCGTTCGGCATGTCGGCGGTCTGGGTCATTCCCAATTTCAGGGAGACGGCCGAATCACGCGGGTACACCATTGTCGAGCCATCGGCGGTTCTGGCCACGCATCTTACCGAAATCATCAAGATCAGCGCCCCCGATCTGCTCTCGCGCCAGGATGTCAGCCATTTGATGGAAACGCTGAAGGAAGACAATCCCTCGCTGGTGAGTGAGATCATACCCAATGTGGTCCCGCTGTCGGTGGTGCAGAAAGTACTTCAGACGCTCCTGTCCGAACGGATACCGATTCGCGATATGGCGACCATCATGGAAACCATAACCGACATATATCCCGGGACGAAAGAAACCGATGTTCTCGCGGAATATGTGCGGATGAGCATGAAGCGCCAGATCACCGAAATGTACAAAGACAAAGACAATAAAATATATGTATTCACTATTGACCCATCGGTCGAACAGATGCTGACCGATTCGGTGCAACATACCAAGCAGGGATTGATGCTGGTGACACCGCCGGCCGAGACGGAGAAGTTGATAAAGGCCATCGGCAAGCAGATGGGCAATACCGAGGCCCAGGGGCGGACCCCGATTTGTCTCAGCTCGCCGAATATCCGGCTGGCCCTCAAGAGGCTGGCCGAGGCGACCTACCCGTCGCTGGTGATCCTCTCATACAATGAGATCAGCAATAATGTCGAGGTTATCTCGAACGGAATAGTAGGGTTTGGAAATGATAATTAAGTCATTCAGCGCGCCGACCGTTGCCTCGGCGCTCAAGAAGATAAGAGAAGAACTTGGCGGTGAGGCCGTGGTTCTCAAGACCCGGGCCTGCCCGGAAACAGAGACCCCTCTTACCGGGCAGAAGTTCGAGGTTACGGCATGTATCGATGAAGGCGCTTTCTCGCAGTACAAATCATCGAGAAAAAGTAAATCCGTGACCGCTGATGTATCCGGCAAAGCGAACCGGAAAAGAGTCGAGGTTATGCCGGTGACCGAAACCGCGCCAATGAATCTGGCCGGTCTCGAAAAAACATTCAACGGTATTCTCTCGGCTCATCGCTCGCCGGACCTGTTTACGGCTCTTCCGAAAGAAGTCAAACCGATTTTCTTCAATCTGCTCGATTCCGATGTCCCGATCGAGATCGCCCATCGCATCGCGCAGAGAGTTTTCGAAAGTAACGGCGTTTCCGGAAACATCGAACAAACCGCAATGGCGCTGCTGCATGATGAAATCAAGCGGCTTTCCGGGGCGGCGGTATCGGTGGAGCGCGGGATGAAGATCGCTTTTGTCGGGCCGAGCGGAGTCGGCAAGACATCCGTTATGGGCAAGACGGCGGCACAGCTTTGCACCAAGTTCGGTCAGAAAGTCAAGCTGCTGTCGCTGGATCAGATGAAGATTGCGGCGTACGAAGAGATCGGCGCCTATGCCGATCTACTCGATCTTCAGGCCGGTCTTTGCCGCCAGTTGAAAGCGGGAGTCGACGAGGATTCGATCTGCCTGATCGATACCCCCGCAGTCGGCTGTTCGGAACGGCGGCAGGAAAAACTCCGGGATGAGCTTGTCTCGATAGCTCCCGATATTGTCTTCTTCATCTTTTCGGTCTGCAGCCGCTCGAATGATCTGATCGATGCCGTCACCATGTTTGAAAAATTTAAACCCAATTACCTGGTCGCGACTCATCTGGATGAGACCGATCGGTGGGGGGGAATTCCAGCCATGGCCGAATATCTCGATGTTCCGATGGCCTTTACTACCGACAGCCCCGGCGGAATCGGGGAACTGCATGTTCCCGACGCCGCAGCGATTGCCCGTCGTCTTCTGAAACTGGAGGTCCATGCATATGCCGACTAATCGTCTTCATACATACGGTGTGACCGGCGACGGCCGGGTCGAGGGTCCGAAGATTATCTCCCTGATTTCCGGCAAGGGCGGCGTGGGGAAATCGGTTCTGGCTTTCAACATCGGCGCGGTTCTGGCGCACCAGGGCGGAAGGACATTGATTCTGGACTGTGATTATCATTTCGGAAACATTCATATCCTGGGCAATGTCGTTCCGGAAATGACGCTGGCCGATGTGATCGAGAACAGTGCCCTGTTCTCTGAATCCCTGATGCCGATTTATAACAATCTCGATTTGATTGCCTCACCATCGGGAACCGGCCGTTACCACGATTTCAACAGCCTCAGGTTCCGTCGTTTCCTCGAACAGCTCAAGGGACTTGCCGCCGGTTACGATTACATCATACTGGATACGATCTCGGGCCATCTTGAGTTAATCAGGCAGGCGGCCGAATATTCGAACATTAATCTTGTCGTTCTCAACCCGGAACTGACCTCGATTGCCGATGCTTACGGTCTGTTCAAGTTCCTGGTTAAGTCGAAAAATGATTTTTCGGCACACATTTTTCTTAACAATATAGAGAGCGAATCGGATTATGAATATGTATATCAAAAATTCACGGTTTTGGCCGGGAAGTTTCTCGGCCGGGTACCTCTTAATGCCGGCTATCTCTTTAACGACCGGCATGTTATCGAATCGGTGTCAAAACAGCGTCCGCTCGTTGAATTATTTCCCGATTCGCCGGCTGTCAGTCAGCTGAGCAGCCTGTGCAAAATTCTTACAGCAAAAAGCGAATTCAGGGGCAACGATAATACTGTCAGAGGTGAAGATAACATTAATTCATTAAAGGCACTAGCCGATATAAAGGAATAGCATGCAAATGACCAGCACGCAAAAAGTTCGTTCTAAACGAGAATCAAAAAAGGAGACTAAAACGACACGCGTTTCAGTCTTCGCAGTCGAAGATAGTTCTCGTAACGCGAGAAAGCAGATGGATGACAACCTGGAATGGCTGCGCTACTTCAGACATGGAAGTCAGGAAGTACGCGCGCGGCTACTTAAGAGATATCTGCCGTTGGTCCGCAATGTTGCCGGACGCATGGCGATTGGTTTTCCGAGATCAGTGGAACTGACCGATCTCGTCAACACCGGTGTCATCGGTCTGGTTGAGGCTTTCAAAAATTTCGATCCGGCGCGCGGTGTCAAATTCGAGACGTACGCCGTGCCGCGAATACGCGGCGCCATCCTTGATGAATTGAGAGCGCTCGACTGGGTTCCGCGTTCGACCCGGGCCAAATCGCGCGAGATCGAAAGAGCCATAATTAAACTCGAAAACGACAACGGCTGTCCTCCGACCGAGGCTGAACTGGCCAAAATGCTGGGTTACAGCACTCATGAACTGCAAATGGCGATCAGCGATGTCAGTTGTGCCACACTGCTGTCACTGGATGAGGCCATTTACAAGGAAGAGGACAACCATCAGGTGCCGCGCATTGAAACGATTTCCCAGCCGGAAGACAAAAATGCGCTTGGCGATCTTGAAAAAGGCGAACTCCGGGCGTTTCTGGCGATTGCCATCGACCGCCTGACCGACCAGGAGAAGCTTGTGATAGCTCTTTATTATTTCGAAGAACTGACGCTTAAGGAGATCGGCGAAGTGATGTCGATATCCGAGTCGCGGGTATCGCAGATACATACCAAAGCGGTCCTTAAGCTCAGGGGAATGATCAAGGAGCGTTTTGCAATGAGTGGTTAGGAGGGTGCTCGCATGGATCGGTCGATGGAAATTGCAGATGTTTTGTCGAAAACCGAAATAGTCGCAAAACTTAAACAAATGCAGAAAGCCAGCCCCGAGATGGAACAGCGCCAGGCGGCTTCAATCCTCAAGGAAAAGACCACCGCCGATCCGAAGAGAACCAAGGAATCGGAGAAAAGCGACCTCGTGATTATAACCAAAGAGAAGGAAGCGGGCGAGGAAAAGAAGAAATTTAAGAAGGATGAAGATAAAAATAACGGCGATGATCAGGAGACGCGGGAAGATGCCCCGCCGGAACATCTTGATCTTAAGGCCTGATGGAGAATAAACAATGGAAATAGGATTTTCAAACGAGCAATTAATAGATGTCGGTCTTAATGCGGCCGGGTTTCTCATCGCCGGGATGCTGTTAATGCTGATCCGGTCGTTCTTCTCCGGGAAAACGCCCAGGCCAAAACCGGCGGTTGCGGCCGATATCCAAACGGCCGCCGCACGGGCACCGGAACCGGAAACAAAGAAAGCCGAGCCGGTCGGTCCGGAGTTTGTCAGTTTTTCAAACATGGCCGGGTCGTCATCACATAAAAATAATGCCACCGACGGCAAGCATGATTTAAAAATAAGAAACAGACAGGAAATCATCCGAATGGCGAAGAAGGTGCTGTCCGGCGATGGAGGCTCCGGCTCGACCGAGTCTCTTCCTATTACGGACGGAGAGCTGGCGATGATAAAACAGCGTCTAAATTTGCAGGGAGCAGGGAGGAATAAATAATGACAACGGAATCACCTTTTTTTCTGACAAAGGTCGAATGCCCGATTTGCAAGACTATAAACGAGTATGAGACAATAAAGGTCGGTGCGTACAGTGAAACCGATCGGGACACCGATTTCTGTCCGACGAACCGAACCTGGCGCAATCCGCGCTACCAAGCATATAATCCGCTTCTTTTCTTTGTGGCCACCTGCTCCAACTGTTTCTATACGCGCGAATTCAATAACCGCTTCAAAGACTGGAAAAATGACGCCTATTTCAAAACGTATCGTTTAAAAACGGTTAAAGAGCGTCATCTTGAGATGCTGGCCGGGGCCGACTCGGTTATCAAGGCCGTCGGGTCCGAGCTTGATATCGACCGGTTTCCCAATGAAACCGCCGTATTGAAACTGTTGCTGGCCGTCATCGATGAAAAAATTTCGGATACCGATAATAACCTCGACCTGGCCCGGTACTATCTTCGCATCGGCTGGATTTTCCGCGAAATGGAGCACGGCGAAAATCCCAATGTCGCCACCATGAAGGGGTACCTCAGCGATGTCGACGGCAAACTCGAGGGGCTCAAAAAGGGTCTCTTTGAACTGGAAGGACGGCTGAATGACATTTCGGCATCGGTAGCTTCGCAGTTCGATGACAGCAGCATACCGGCGGCGATTCAATCCTCGCTTTATCCCATACGGGATCGCTACAATATCGAGCTGGCATCATTCAAAGAGGTTCTCTCGATTCTCGAAGGAAAAAGTGAAAGCCTGGGCCAGATTGTCGCCGAGCATCGCAAACTGGCTCTGGGAACGACCGAAGACGGTGCGACACCGGGTTTCCACAGTCACAGATCGTTCTATGATTTTCTGAGCCGGATGGCGGCGGGTTATGAAGGAATACCCCTCAATGAACGCGACGCGCTCAAATTATCGGTTCAACATTACAAGAAAGCATTTCAGGACGGACGCAATATTGCCAAGGGCAATCAGCAGATACAGGCGTCATATCTGATTGCCGAACTTTCCCGCCGAATCGGGGAAAACCAGAATGCCAAGGAATATTTCAACACCACCATCCGAACCGGACAGGAATTTATCTACAAACATAAGGGTGATCCGGGAAGGACGGCACTGGCCAGAAAAATACTCGAACTGGCTCTAGAGCAGGGAAGAGCCAACCTGGCGGAAGTAAAAGCAGGGTAAGATCGTCAATGTTAAACAGCACTGCCACCGGCAAAAGAAAGCCGCTCGATCTCTGGGACAAAATCGAGATTGTTATCGAGCGCGACGGGCAAAGGGGCCTTTACATCACTCGCGTCGAGGACATCGGCCCGAATGTGATCGTGGCCTCGAAGCCGGAATATGTCGATGGCAGCCGTTTACTGACCGATAATGCGATGGTGCATGTGCAGTTCCGCAAACCGGATGCCATGTACCGCTACCCGGCCCGGATCAAATCAAGAGACGGCAAGCCTGGTGAATCGGTGGAACTGCATATCCTGGGGCGGATGGAGCGCGTGCAGAGGCGCAACTTCGTTCGAATCGATATGAAAATCGGCCTGAAATTCAGTCTCATAAAAAGCTCCGACAGGAAAAATAATGTACTGGAACTCTGCTGGCGGGATTCTTTTTCCAAAAATGTTTCGGCGGGCGGGATGCTGATGAATGTCGGCGAGGGGGTCGAAAAGGGCGATATCCTGATGGTCAGGATCGGCAATAATAATATCACGGGGCTGCCGCGTCTGTTGACGGTTCTATGCTGCCGCATCGTTTCTATCAATGAAAATCGTTTTGCGGGTGTGGAATTTATCAAGGATGAAAACCTGGCCCTCTATTTCACTCCCGGCGAAATATCATCGCTGCCGAAACAAATAAGACAATTTGACAGCCGCGTTCAGAACAGAGTGGTCCGGTTCATTTTTGAACAGCAGGTCAAAGAACGCCAGAAAGGATTGATCTGATGAGTCCCGAAAGAGCCGTCATAGCCGGCACAGAAATAGATTCCTCGGAATTGGTCGGATGTCAGGTGAAAATGAAGACCGATCAGTTTCCCGGAAAGGTCCTTACCACCCGTATCGTCGGAGTCAGCGGCGGGAAATTGTTGATGGATCGTTCGGGTTCATCCGGCCTGGTCGCCGACCTGATTCATAATCAAAATGTCGAGGTGCACCTGTCATATAAGGGCGAGCCGGTTGTTTTCTGTTCCAAGATCGCGGTGCCTCACAAAGGCAAACTTCAAATACCGCTGGCCGATACCATCTTTCCCATAATCAATCGTGCCTATCAGCGAATCGATATTGAAATGGAAGTCAGGCTGGCCTGTTTTGACTCGGCGAATATCGCCATGGTCAGGCTCAATCGTCTGCGGTGGATGAGGACCAGAACGCTTAATCTCAGTGCCGGCGGCTTGCTGGTGGAACTTCCACTCAATCTGTCGGATGATTACTATATGATAGTCAATCTCGGTTTGCCCGAGGTTACCATCCCCGATCTGATAGTCGGCCGCATCCGGCACTGTCGGCCCGGGCGGGATAACTATTTCAATGCCGGGGCTGAATTCGTGATCCGGGAATATTGCCACGATACCGTGCCGAGAAGTCTGATACGAAATCTCCCCGAAAAACTTTTCGACTTCGATAAAAAATCAAGAGATGATCTGGATAAATTTTTGACAGAAAAATATGGAAATATCTTATTGCAGGAGTAAAGGATGATGAGTAAAGAGAAGACCAGAAATAGTACCGGGACGGGACACAATCGGAATACGATTTCGATTAAGGCTCCTTTCAAAATCGAAAAGGACGAGAAAAGGCGCTTTATCCGACTCGAAATAACCGACCCGCTAAGTTATTCGGTGATGAAGGATCGTACCAACAGCTTTTGGCCGCAGGGAGACGGCCCGGCTTACACCGGCTCCATTCTGAATGTATCGGCCGGCGGCGTTCTCATTCTCAGCGAAGCCCCCCTTGAGGAGGGGACGCTGGTTGTCGTAAAAATGATGCTGCAGGGAATCGAAGTCATCAGCAACGTCATCGGCCTTGTCAAGCGGGCCGAATCGGATGAAAACGAATGGCTGATAGGCATCGAATTTATCACTCGTGAGAAGCTGACCGATTATCTCAGTACGGCGGAGTACGAGCTGATTCCGCAAGACTACACTTCATTCGATGAACACCTTCGCAATATCCTCAATAAATACATATATACCCGGAAGGTTACGAAAGAGGAAAAATAAAATGTCCTACAGGAGTGTTCTTGTCATAGTCATATTGGCGGTGATGTTTTTGTTCCCCGGCCTCGCGTCGGCTCAGAACGACATCATAGTCAGCCTGAAGTCGCCAGCATGCCCCTGGTCGGATAATGAGCTGGAAGAAAAGGTTGATATGTTGCTGACGTCGATGAATCGCGCGACGATCATACGTCGGACCCTCCCGACTTCGACTTCAGCCATGAGTTTCGAAGATATGGTGCTGTGGGGTCAGCAGCAGGGGGGGCGGTATCTGGTGGATGTGACCATCGACCGCATCGATCTCGAACAGCGCAAGGTCACCCTGATACCATGGGTTATTTTCCGCTATCGTGTCTATGCAGTAATGGAGGGAACGCTGCGAATCATCGATCTGAAAAAGGGCCGTTTGATCGACCTGAAACATATCGAATGCGATGTTAAGGCCTCCGACAAATGGCAGATCGTCGATGACGATAAAACGGATGCCGACCTGATGGTTCCGGCCGATGAAAAGCCGCTTTTATTCGACGAATTGGAGGAGAGGGCCGCGGCCTGGCTCTACCAAGAGATAAAAAAATTAACTCGAGGAAATCACCTTGACGGCTAATGGGAATAAAGCAGAAGAGCCGGTCAGTCGTTTCTGGACGAAAATCAACCTTATGGCGGAAATTACCGCCGTGTTCAGAAATTCCATGCCGGACAACCAGACATATAAAAGGGCCCTGGAATCGATTCAAAGGGTGGTTCCTTTTGAATCATCGGTCCTGTACCTGTACAATCCCGACAACGCGCAACTGATTGAGGTCACTGCTTTCGGGGGTGAGATAGATTTGTCCAATGCGGTCAGCCAGACCGGGGAATCCGATTATCTGAAATGGCTGATTTCGCTGCAAAAGCCGACCCTGATTTCCTGCAGTCTGGAGAAGGATCAGCATGCCAAGACGAACGACAATGCTCTTCTGATAATACCTCTCATAGTGGAGAACCGGTTGATCGGTATTGCCCTGTTTTATGACGGCGTCGAAAATTCATTCAGGGATAAAGATGTAAAACTACTCACCATCATCGGGGACCAGATAGCTTCCTTCATCGAACGTTCCCGGGCTCACCGTGAGCTTGAGGAAAAAAATCGGGAATTGGAAGAGGCGCAGCAGCGTCTCAAACATGCCCAGGAAGAAATTGTCGGAGCCGAAAAGCTCAAGTCGGTCAGGGAACTGGCGGCATCGATCAATCATGAAATAAATAATCCGTTGTCGGTTATTACCGGAAATGCCGAATACCTTCTCTACATAAATAAAAATCTCGAAAAGGGCGTTTATGACCGGCTGAAAATTATCTACAACGAGGCTATCAGAATCGCCGATATAAATCGCCGCCTGCTGGAAATACAGGATCTCGTTACGCAGTCATATCTTGATGACGACGACCTGAGCATGCTTAATCTGGAAAAATCATCTATGGGAGAAAGACATGGTTGAAGTGGCAGATGCCCTTTCGGCGCAAATCGGGGAGACATCCCTGAGGAGTTCCTTCGACAATCATCCCCTGGGGATTTTTGTCGTCGATAACGGGGGGCGGATAAAATATCTTAATGATGAGGCGGCCCGGATTATCGGGGTCGATTCTATCAAGGATACGACCGGCCAATCGTTATATGATGTCGATGCAATCATGAATTGTGGTATGGACAGGGCCTTTCAATCGGTCATATCAGGCCGGACATTTCATCTATATGATCATCGCTGCAGCAACTGCCACGGCCACTATGCGGTTCTTAATGTTTTCTGCAGTCCTTATCGAAAGGAAAACGGCGAGATATCGGGGATTCTCGGAATACTGCAGGATGTTACCGACACCTTCAAGCGCAAATCCGAACTGGAAGAAGCCATCTATGAACTGTCGATCATGGGCCAGGTATCCGAAGCCTTATCATCGGCGGTGGCCCATGCTGAGATTCTGCAAATGATATTGACCGCCGTAACCGCCAACCAGGGACTTGGTTTTAACCGGGCCTTTCTCTTTTTGCTGGATCAGAAGGAAGGCAAACTCAAGGCGGAAATGGCCATCGGTCCGGGGAGTCCGCAGGAGGCCGGAGAGATATGGAGCCGGCTGGCCAGCCAGCAGAAAACGCTGATTGAGTTGCTTAACGATTATCGCGAACGTGAAAATAGTTCGATTAATTCACTGGGGGCAATGATTAACGGCTGGGAAATAACTTTGAACGATACCTGCGCCTTCAGCCGGGCGGTCAATGAGGGAATAGGCATCAATGTATTTTTCGGTGCCAATATCGATGCCGGCACCATGAAAATTCTGGAGAAACTCAATACCCAAAATCTGGCGGTGGCTCCGATAATCAGTAACGGGCGAAGGCTGGGTCTGATAGCCGCCGACAACCAGATCACCGGGAAAGTCATTCGCGATGCCGATGTCCAGCTTCTGCAGACCTTTGCCAATCATACCGCCGTGGCCATGGAGCGCTCGCAATTGCATGAAGATCTGGTCGAGCATGCCGCTTGTCTCGAAGAAAAAAATCGGCAGATAGCGGAATCGCAGGATCAAATTATACGCATTGAAAAAATGTCGGTCATCGGCGAGCTGACTTCATCGATCGCCCATGAACTGCGCAACCCCCTGACGGTAATCGGCGGTTTTGCCAACCTGATGCTGTCATCGGACGGGCGCGACGGCAACAGCGAATATCTGAATATTATTCTTTCGGAAGCCCGGCGGGCGGAATCGGTTCTGAATCAGGTTCTCGATTTTTCGCGGGCCAGCCGCACAAAAACGAGGGCAATAGACTTCAATCACCTTACCAGGCAGACTTATGAACTGTTTCTGTCAAGGCTGAAGCATAATGTCAAACCCCCGAAAATCCAGGTTTCGGATGCAACTATGGAAGTCTGGGGTAATCCGGATCAGCTGCAGCATGCCCTGTTCCAGTTCATGAATCTCACTATCGAGGAACTGACCGGTGAATGCAAAGTCTGTTTTTCGACCGCAAAAGATGATGGATTGGTGCGTTTTGTCATCGGTTTTCAGGGGAGCGAGGCGGCCCTCGCCAAAGTCAAAAAAACCCTTCAGCAAATATTCGGTTCCTCCACGGGAACGCAAAGACTGTCAATTATTGTGGCCGGGGAGACGATAAAATATCATGGGGGCGGTTTCGGCCTGGCCGGCGGCGAAAAGACACCGCCGGAAATATATATTGAACTGCCCGAGTATAGGGGAGAAAATAATGCCTGATATCCTTATTGTTGATGATGAAAATCATGTGAGAAAGCTGTATGCAGCGTTCCTGTCTCGTGAAGGTTACAATATCGATACGGCGGCCGGAGGCGAGGAGGCACTGACATTGCTGAGACAGAAAAAAGTCGATCTGGTAGTTCTCGATATAGAATTGGAAGATGTCAGCGGCCTGGAATTACTCAAACAAATCAGGACGGAGCATCCCGAAATCTTTATAGTCCTTAACAGCGCCTATGCCGTGTATAAGTCCGATTTCCATACCTGGCTGGCGGACGGATATATCGTCAAATCGACCGACATAAAGCCATTGAAAGATAAAATCGAATCATTGCTGGTGACGCATGAAAAAAAATAACAACATACCCGATCAGGGTCTCGAGGACTGGGTCTCGCAGATCGATCATCTGGCCGATGAAGTCAAAATGCTGGCTCTCAATCTGGCCATTAATCTGGCCAAGTCAAAGCAGCAGATCAAGGAACTGTCCTTCATGGAACCGGAATTTACCAAATTGGTTAATGGTTCCGTGGAGGTGGTCAAAGAAATAACCGGTATCATGAAGGCGTTTAAGAATGAGGACAGGCTGGTTTTTTCGCCTCAAAAAGACAGCCGGAGCCTGGATCGTATCGAGACCACACTCAACGAGATTCATTCCCTGAGTCGAAAGGTCTTATATACGATTTCGGAAATAAAAAAGAGTAAAAGTCAGTTGAACAATTACAAGAAGATTTAGGCAGTCAACAGACAACATTTTGATATATGACGGGAAATATTATGGATATCGCAAAGATTGAAAATCTGGCGCGTCGCCAGGGAAGAGCCTTCAGGGTTCTGATTGTCGACGATGAACCGCGGGTCAGGGACATTTTTAAGCAGTTCTGCGAAATAACCGGTTCGGTGGAAGTATCGATGGCCGAGAACGGCGCCGAGGCGCTGAAGATGGTCCAGGAATCGGATTATGATCTGGTTACCATGGATCTTATCATGCCGGAAATGTCCGGAGTTGAGGCGGTCTCGAAAATCAAGGAACTGAAACCTTATCTGCCCGTAATCGTCATTACCGGCAATGCCACCGAGAGTCTGGTTCGTCAGGCCGGGGTGCAGGGCGCCAACAAGCTCATGTATAAGCCGGTCTTGATGGAAAACTTCGTCGATGAAGTCATGATGACATTCGAGAAAGCGGTTTCATCCAGATGCTGATGAAGGAAGCGGTCGAAATCCTTGTCATCGACGACGAACCGGAGGCTGTGCGGACCATCGTGGAGATGCTCCATATGGCCGGATTTGCGGCCTCATCGGTCTCCGGCGGCGTTGCGGCCCTGGAATATCTTCGGGAGCATCAGGTCGATCTGCTGATATGTGATGTGATTATGCCGGGGATGGATGGATTTGCCGTATTGAAGGCGGTCAAGAAGGAATACCCTGAAATTCGGGTGGTGCTTATCACCGGCAGCGGCGATGCCGATTCCGTCAGAAAAGCCTTTCTGCTGGGAGCCGATGAATTTATCACCAAGCCGTTTGATGCCCAGGATTTGAGCCTTGTGATCGAGCGGGTCTGCTGGCATCTGGCCGCCGAAGGCTGATATCGCCTGCCGGAATCACAAAAATCTCTGCCGGTTCCTGACCTGGGCCGGTATTTCTTTTACAGAAATAGCTTGAAATTCTTCCAATTTCTGATATATTGGAACTTCTGCGAATTGCAACGGAGAGGTGCCGGAGTGGTCGAACGGGGCTGCCTGCTAAGCAGTTATACCGCAAGGTATCCAGGGTTCGAATCCCTGCCTCTCCGCATACAATAGTATGTTTTGGCCTGTCGGTCTGCCTTAGCGGTCAGTTTCCCGTGATTAATCAAAGTTCTATAGATGTCCCATGGCGCAACAGCGCCTTTTGGCCTGTCGGTCTGCCATAGCGGTCAGTTTCCCAAAGTAATCAGAGTTCTATAGATGTCCCCTTGTGCCCGCCAGAATTCATCTGGTCTTGGCCTTCGGTCTGCCATAGCAGTCATTTTGCCAAGGTAATCGAAGTTCTATAGATGTCCCATGGCGCAACAGCGCCATTTTGGCCTTCGGTCTGCCATAGCGATCATTTTCCCAGAGTAATCGAAATTCCATAGATGTTCCCTGCAACCCGATTTTCTTATGCCCAAAATCCCCATCCATTTAATTTAATAAATTTATTGTCGTATTAGCGACCTTAGTTTATATTCTGGCTGTCGGAAAATATATTTAGTGAATCGTAGATTTTGAATCGGCAGGAGTCCGGAGACTCCTTCCCTGCGATAACTCTCTGGCTGGCATAGCAATCATTTTCCCTTAGTAATCGAAGTTTTATAGATGTCTTATTTGTCCAATATATAGCTAAATGCCGATTGGCATGTTAATCCGGGCGCAGTTGCGTCATACTCGAAGATATCTTCGTTGACAATTTTGAATAAGCATGATACTTTTGGGAAATCAAACATTATCGATTCGCAGCCATGAAAGGTATCAAGAAACACACGCATGAAGATCGCGAAAAGGCGATCCTCGAGATGGTGCCGCTGATCAGGAAAAAATTCGGGGATAATCTGGTGCCGCTGGCCGTCTGCTGTTCATTTGCGCGCAATGAGGATGCCGATTACTCGGACCTGGAATTAACCGCTTTTGTCAAGACGATGCCCGAGGGCGAGCCGCAGGATGGCTTTGCCAAGATATTCGATGGCATGCTGGTCGAGCTTACCTGGATGACCAGGGAAACCTATCTGAAAACGACGCTCGATGTCAACGAGGACTGGTATCTCTCCGGCTCGGACAGAATGTTGCCGCTCATCAATGATGAATTTATCGCCGAACTGAATGCCTACCGGCCGCCGGATTTGAAACAAAAATGTCTGGACCGGGCCGTGGGCTGTTTTGCGGAGTATCAGGAAACGGTATCGAAAGTTCTCAATGCGGTCAACCAGGAAAACTGTGAGGGAATACCGGTGCTGTTTTTCGAAATGATCATGCAAACGCTCAAATTGCTCTCATTTCTGAATCAAAAGCCGTATGTCACGGCATCGCGAATGATTTCCCAGGCAAGGGAGTTTCAAACTAAGCCGAAAAGTATTGAGAGGTTGTTTGATCTAGCCGTTAATGGTCGGTATCAGGATCTCACCGCCCTGCAGAATATCACCATCGCCGTTTTTGAGGAGTTTGAGATAATTTTCGAAAGCCTGGGCCTGGTCCTGTATGATGACAATATTGACCCGAACAAGCCGGTCCATAAAATGCGCCGGATGCAGAAATCTGATGAATAGAGAGTTAATTGTAAAAACGCTTAAACAAGTAATTATAATAACAGGGCAGGATCGAACCCGACCCGCTAAAACCAGAATAGAATTGCGGCCGACTTCTATTTTATCAGCCTTAATTCATTATTTAGTACTTTGCCGAGTATCTTTACGAAATTGACCGGACTAAGCTTCTGAAGGCTGAAAATGTGCCAGTGTGTTTTTCCATAGTCCTGCTCGGCATACTCTTTGTTGTCCGCCATGCGATATTAATCCTGAAGTATTTAAAAGCAGTAAATTTTGTGGCGAGACCACGGTAGCCCGCTTTCACTTATATATAAATATTACGCTTAATTTAATCAACCTTTAGCAAAAGTCAATTCTCTTTTAACTGAAAATTATAGACTTAATCAGGATAATTTTGACTGCAGAATAAATCGGGATTGCAACGATGGTCAGGGCAGGCGGTGGGGGGTAGTCGGGTGCTTCTCGTAATTTTCCGGGAAATAAGTATTCAGTTCAATTTGTGCCTGTGGACATAATAGCATGTGGGGCAACGGATTGTGTGAGCGAGCGATACTATGGTTACAGGCCGAACTTATCTGAAACTTTCAGGAGAATAACTTCGCCCACGGTTCTGAAATCATCTTCAGCATCCCAAAAATCCGATATTTTATGTCGAACCTGTAAGCGTCATTGAATTATACTTAAAGATTTATTTTACCTGCTGCTTGATACTGACCCGGATTATGACTTCCTGACAGCCAAGTAATTTGTTCTGAAAATCATAAATTACTTGCCGGGCTTGCCGCCGTTTTTACAATAATGTGATCGTCGATAAAGAGATGCCACCCTTTAACGACATTATTAAAATATGCCAAACATTCATTGATGTCAAGAATCAAGTATTCGAATTCATTGAATAATTTATATGGACATGAGTTTCGATATTAGCCCGCGTCAGGTTTAAGCAGTCCCCAGGCTCGGATGAAATACATGCCGTGCACGCATATCTCATTATCCTGCTATGCATTAAATTAATATCATAATTGTATGATTTCCCCGCTTCGAATTAATCTCTTGACAGTATTCCGTAAAATTGTATTTTACATATAGTTGATAGATTATAGGATAGTAAGGTCCATCGCGAGATTAAATAATAAATAGATTATTATAAGGTCTACGCTATTTACATGGCGAAATAACTACCAATCATTCGTTATTCAATCATGGGGAGGGTTGTATGAAATTCATAGTAATTCTTCTGTGTTGTCTGACGTTATGTATCGGTGCCTTGTCGGCAAGTTCCATGACAATTACCGTGCAGGTCGATCCGGCCGACCTTTGGTATGATGGCGGGACGCCGAGTGTCAATCCCGGTTGCACCGCTTTCAGGGTTATGATGGATAACAGTGACGGGTTTAACAGAACGGCGATGAGCCTGCCATTGACTTTCTACATGAGCGGTGATATCAACTCATGGAAGGTGATTGAATATTATGGGTTGAACGGCTTTGAGAATGGCGGCTCATGGTGGAATTTCCGCAATGCCTTCTGGACCCGGGCTGATGTCGGTTATGCACCGGCCTGGGATGGAATGGGTGCCGATACCATAAACTGGACCGGCAGCGGTACCACCGGCATGCCTACGGGCTCACCATTATTGCCGCGATTTGTTTATAGAATCAATTTTGAGTATCCCTACCTTAATGCCAGCGGTGTTTTCTGCATTGATTCCTGCAGCATCCCCAACATATCTCCATATGGAATGTATGATTGGTTATTTGAACAACCTTCACTGTCATTCGGCGGGCCGTACTGCTGGCCGGTGAAGAATGCACCGTGCATATGCGGAGATTATAATGGCGACAATAACGAAAACCTGCTCGATGTCGTGGCGATGATTAACTATATATATAATGGCGGCTCGATAACTGCCCCCTGCGGTTCTGATCCGAACGGTGACTGTGGCACAAATATTCTGGATATTATTTATTATATTAATTATCTCTATAAGAGCGGCCCGGCCTTGAAGTGTTAGGTGGCAGGCAAGGTATAAGTTTATTCGTTAGAAAATTAAAATGCCGGAACCAACGAGATTCCGGCATTATTATATACGTCAAAATAAATTTGTCACGATCCTAAAATTGAATTCTTTATCTTCCGGCCTAATTCGATACATGTAGCCAGATCATCTTCACTCGGGACATACTGAACACTGAAACCCTCATCAACCAGTTCGACTTTCATCTCTTCCAATTGTTCGTTCAGCATTTTGGTAATGGTGTTTTTCCAACCATAGGAGCCGAATGACGCCCCGATTTTGTTGAGAGGGCGCAGACCCTTCATATAGGTAATCATGTCGGCCATTTTCGGCAGGATACCGCTGTTAAGGATTGATGAACCGAGCACCACGGCCCTGGCATCGAGCAGGTCCGTCATGATATCGCTTCGGTGACTGGTGCGAAGATCGAATAGTTTGACCGAAACACCTTCTCCTGAAAGTCCGCGCGTTATGGCCCGGGCCATTTGGGCGGTGCTTTCCCACATCGTATCATAAATTACAACTGCCTTAGGTTTTGCTTCCCAATTGGCCCAGGCTTTGTATGCGGCCAGGCTGCCGGCCAGGTTTTTTCTCAAAATCAAGCCATGGTCGGGCGCAATCATATCAAATTCCAGCCCCTTGGTTTCGAGTTTCTCCAGGAATTTCTTAACCGCGGGCGATGTGGGCAGAAAGATATTGGCATAGTACTTGGCCGACTGCCGGGACAGCTCGCCCTGATCGACCTCGTCGTCGTACCGTTCGCTGGTGGCCCAGTGCTGGCCGAAAATGTCATTGGAAATCAACAGCTTGTCTTCTTTGAGCAACGACACCATGCTTTCCGGCCAGTGGATCATGGCCGACCCGAAAAACTGTACCGTTCGATTGCCGAGATTCAGTTCATCACCTTCCTTGATAAGTTCGAACGGCCAGTCATTGCCGTGAAAATGCCGGTTGAGGGCGTCCTGGCAAGCCTTGGTGCAGATAACTTTTTCGGGCCGAAAGGCCTGCATAACTGCGGGCAGTGCCCCGGAGTGATCCATTTCGGCATGATTGCTGACGATATAATCGAGCTTTCGGTCGCCCAGTACCGACTTCAAGTCGGCTATGAATTCATCGGCAAAGGCGGCTTTGACCGTATCGAAAAGTACGGTTTTATCGCTCATGACAAGATAAGAGTTGTACGTCGTTCCTTTTTCGGTCGAGTAGCCGTGGAAGTCACGCAAATTCCAGTCGATCGCTCCAACCCCAAATATGTCTTTCTTTATTTCAAGCGGTTTCATAAATGCTCCCCAATAGAAATCGGCTTCTTTTCAATTATTGCCAAATAGTTTAGTTTTATTAACATCTTTAAACATGTTTACCGGGAATCTGTTCCGGTTTTCCGGACGCTTAATAATTATGCGTGCCGACCACCAGGTCTTTGTCGAAATTTTCTTTTACCATAGTTGCAAGCTGCTCGAAATCAAGGGGGCATTTCCCGGTTTTTTTTGCTTTGACAATACATGTCCCCAGGTGAATGGTGTCAAAATCCCGCTCCAGCAACCCGGCCATTTCCTTTATCAGTGTCAGTTTGGGCATTATCAAGCCGGGGCAGTCGCCGCAGTTGCCCAGGGCGACCAGTTCGATATTGTCCTGATAGCGAGAAAATTCGCCGTCTTTCAGGCTCATTGCCTTCAGGCATTTTTCGCAGGCGACACAGAGCTGATCCTGAATTCTCTTGCAACCGATAATTGCGATTTTTGCCATTTTAGAAGCCTCTCATAAAAAGTCCTCGAAATATTATCACAGCCTTTGTGCAATATTAAAGGATTATCTTCAGGGAATCAAGCCATTTTGACTGAAGATTAGCGGTTTATGACAGAGGCATTTTTAGGACAGCGATTGAAAATATAAATCTTGACAAGAACCGTTCATTCGGTTAATTTGAAATGGCAGCACTGAGACATAACGGCCTGCACCGGATGCCTCGTCATTCCGCTTTATGACGCCCTCCGAATGCAGCCGGGTTAAAAGATTAAAAGAGACCTGGCATGAAACCGTCACGATATAATCTTTTCGTTGATTCTTCAAATGGCTCCAAACTTCTATTCAACAGCGCTACGGCTGCTCTGGCCGAAATAGAATCGGAAAAAATAGATCTCGTTACAAAGCTCCTCAACGGGCATGGCTCTCCTCAATCGGAAGAGGAAAAACAAATCTATGGATATCTGATTGAGGGCGGCTACCTTGTTAAGGATGATCTCGATGAACTGGCGGCTCTAAAAGCTGAATGTGCCCGGATGCGTTATGACCGGACGATATTTTTGCTGACCATCGCACCGACCCTGGCCTGTAATTTCCGCTGTGATTATTGTTTCGAGAGTCACCGCGGCGGCCGCATGAGTGAAGAGACCGAGAAGGCCCTGCTTCGATTTTCCGATGAGCGGGTCAAGGATGCCGACAAGCTGTACATTACCTGGTTCGGCGGAGAGCCGACCCTTTGTCTGGATTCGATCGAACGGCTCCAGGCAGGTTTTGGGGAACTGACCCGAAAGTATGAAACCGAGTTTCAACCCTCAACGATTATCACCAACGGCTACTTGCTTGACGGCCGAAATGCTCTTCGTTTGAAAAACGCCGGAATCCGGGCGGCGCAGGTTACCCTTGATGGTCCGCCGCGGATTCATGATGCCCGGCGAAAACTTCCGGGGGGAAGTGGCACTTTCGACAGGATTGTGGAGAACCTTGCCGAGGCCTCGGACATTTTGAGCATAACGATTCGCATCAATGTTGACAGGAATAATCAGGGACTGGCCAATGAAGTTCTGGAAATTCTCGAAAAGCGCGGCACTCTCGATAAAGTAAGAGTCTATTTCGCCCAGGTTAATTCGGCCGCAGGTGTCTGTGCCGACATGAATGATAAGTGCCTCAGCACCGAGGAGTTTTCACTCAGCCAGGTCGAAATGTACCGGCGGCTGATCGATAACGGCATATATCAAATCGAGTATCCGTCGCTGTCGGCCGGCGGTCATTGCGGGGCCGATACCGAGAATTCATTTGTCGTGGCACCCGACGGCACTCTTTATAAATGCTGGGAAGAAATCGCCGAGGCGAAAGAACACTCGGTCGGGTCTATTTTAATGGGCGTCCCGAAAGATCATCAAAAAGTCAATCTTGACAGGTATCTTTCCTTTAATCCGTTTGACAAAGAAGAATGTCCCGAATGTAATATGCTGCCTATCTGCATGGGCGGATGTCCGCATCATGATATTCGGGATGGCAATAAGGCACGGGGGGCCTGTGTCTCCTGGAAATATAACTTAAGGGAGATGCTGGCTCTCAGACATCTTTGTGAACTGCGTAAGGAGGTGAAAGCATGAAGTTCTTGGAGAAACCTCAAGACAGTGTGAAGAAGCCTTGTCCCTGCTTAAATAGGCTCTTTTTAATCCTGCCCCCCT
The DNA here is from genome assembly GCA_002838945.1 of candidate division Zixibacteria bacterium HGW-Zixibacteria-1. Taxonomy (NCBI): domain Bacteria; kingdom Pseudomonadati; phylum Candidatus Zixiibacteriota; species candidate division Zixibacteria bacterium HGW-Zixibacteria-1. The sequence goes on along the minus strand of PGXB01000005.1, from coordinate 37,433 downwards.
GGTGAGATTATTATTCGGAGAGGTGCACCGACATGATCGGTGCCCTCTTCGGGTTTGACAACACTAAAACCCTTAATGGGCTGTTATGATTGCGGCACCATGGATTTACTCCCCGCCAAAATGTATGCGCGGCACAGCCGAAAACCGATGGAGGTTTACGATGAAAATGATTGAAAAACCAAAGGACAAAACTAAGGACCCAAAGATTTGTATAAAATTACTATTCCTTATTTTGCCCCCGTGGTAAGACTTTTTTTGGGAGAGACGCGCCGACATAATCGGCGCCCTCTCCGGGCCGAACAATACTAAAACCATTAACGGGCTGTCGAGAAAATGGCACCATGGTTTACTCTTCGCCGAAATGATTGTGTGGCACGGCCGGCAACCGATGGAGGTTTAAGATGAGAATAATCGAGAAACCGCAGGACAAAGCAAAATAACCATGTCCCTGTTTGGACAAGCTCTTTTTAATCAGTCCGGTCCATTGGCCGTAAGAACCATTTTAACACGAATGGAGTTACAGCCATGAAATTTATTGAGAAGTCGAGACATATCGAGCGGATCCCTTGCCCCTGCTACCGCCGATTGTTTGAAATCCTGCCGCCAATCGATCCGCCGGAAATTTAATTGATGGAAAGCAATTTGTATGGTGCGCCGATTTATTCCGGCCCACGTATAGAAATAAGAAGTCATATTTTTGCAGAATTAAAATGAAGATCAGAAAACACCGACCGGACCTTGCCGGATGGGGAATAACCGTCAGATGTAATCTTTCCTGCCCCCATTGTTACAGTTCGGCCAAAAGAAACGCACGCGATGAGCTGTCCACCCTCGAATGCTTCGGTATTATCGATGAGATGGTTGAGATGGGGGTCAAGGTGATTGGCTGGACCGGCGGAGAGCCGTTACTCAGGGACGATCTGGAAGATCTGATTGCCTATGCACGGGAAACGGGAAACATCCGGTCGGGGATTACGACCAACGGCATTCTTCTGGATGAAAAACGGGCGAAGTCCCTTAAAAAAGCCGGAGTTGCTTCCATACAAATCAGTCTGGATGGGTCCACGCCGGCCAGGAATCGCAAAATCCGACTTGCCAAAGAAAGCGATTTTGAGAAAATTATCGAGGGTATAAAAATCTGCAATAAACTTGATATGAAAGTTCACATGGCGATGCTTCTGGGTGAGGAAAACATCAATGACGCCGAAGATTTCATCCGGCTCGCCGGATCACTGGGCGTGAAAATGATCAGATTTTGCTGTTTTGTGCCATCGGGTCACGGCAGCAAGGATTTCGTCCAGGAACGCCTGCTTTTCAATAAGAAACTTCCCGCCCTGAAAGCGCTGGTGCAGAAATATATCGAGTCGGAGGATCCCCTGGTATTATTCGATCCCGGATTCGGGCCCACTCCACCCGATTACTATTACCATCCCTGCATAGCCGGGGTCAGTTTTTTTTATCTATCCCACGACGGGAGTGTTTACCCATGCACTTCGTTGCTTGACGATAAGTTCGTTGTCGGCAACATTAAGGAACGATCCCTTATGGATTTGTGGCATGATCCCCGGATGATTGCCATTTCTTCCTTCCCCCGCCGGGAAATAACCGGGCACTGCCGGCAATGCGAGTATTTCCAGGTATGTCGCGGCGCTTGCCGCGGGATCACCTACGCCCACACGGGTGACCTGAGGGCCTCACTGCCCACCTGTCTGAACTGTGTTTCAGACCAGGCCGCGGAAGTAGAAAATATTTTATCTTCAGCTTCCGCCCCGAATAAAATCTGCAAATCATAACTGCTCTTTCCCTCGAGTTTACCGATTGCCCCCGACCACGCTGTTCAGAAGTTGAACAGACTTATTCACGTGCGGTTTTGACCGCCGGTTCGGTCTTTGGCGGCATCTTCTTTGCGCAAATGAACCTTGAAGATCATTATAAAATCTTCATAAAGCTGGATAATAATGACATTTGGCTTAGATAAGTGTCAGATCGGAAGGGAGTTACTTATGAGAAAAAAGTTAACGATTGTCACTTTTGTGATACTTTTTTGCATATTTGCCGCCGGGTCGGCCATGCCCGCCGTCTATAACGGCTCAATATATTTCGAGAATAAGACGGTCAAACCGGGACAGTCATTTATTATTAAAATAATGCTCCAAAATAACAATGCCGGCCTGACCTCACTCAGGGTGCCGTTGAAATTCGACAACAGTCACCTGACCTGCACCAACGTCGATTTCGCCGGTTCGCTCAAGGATCCATCGATGCAGGGATATTTTAATATCAACGGCGACCAGATCGATATTTCATATATACCGTCGGTTGAAGATCCGTCACCGGAAATCACGGCCGCCTCGGGCGTAATTGCCTCTCTTTATTTTACTGCAGCGGCCGATGCCCCGTCAACGCTGGCCTTTATTGACTCTTTGAATGAAGATGTGCAGTTCCAGCAGTATTCGGTAACCTTTCACAAGTGGCGACGGCTGGAGGGAACCGTGCAGGACGGCGGCACGGCGATCAGGCCGCTGTTTACACCGGGGATAATCTGGATCGATAAATTACTGTCGGCCGATGATGAAGAGGATAATATGCTCCCGGGGACCTTCGCCCTCGAGCAAAACCATCCCAACCCCTTTAATCCGTCCACGGTTATTGCCTTCAACCTGCCTGCCAATCAGCATGTAAAACTGGAGATATTTAATCTTCTCGGGCAGTCCGTCGACGTTCTGGCCGACAGCGACTTTCCGGCCGGGAGCCACGAACTGGCCTGGGATGGCAGTTCATCGCCCAGCGGGGTCTATTTCTATCGCCTCACGGCTGAGGCACATACAATTACCAGAAAAATGATGCTTCTTAAATAAATTCTTACTGCCTCCCTGCCGATTAATAATGAGGAGAGCCCTTTATGGGCTCCCTCATTATTTTTGTTAAATTTATGCGGCAGGAAGCAAAAAACTATACAGCACCGGAGATTAGGGATTATGAAATAATCTCTAAGATAGGTCAGGGCGGCATTGCGGAAATCTTTAAGGCCCGCCAGATTTCCCTCGATCGCCATGTTGCCGTAAAAATCCTGTTTTCGAATCTGATGAGTGATCCCGATATCGTCAATCGCTTTAATCTCGAATCAACGACCATCGCCCGCCTGAATCATCCCAATATCGTCCATGTCATCGATAAGGGGGAGGCCGACGGCCGCTTTTATTTTATCATGGAACATGTCGATGGTACCTCATTTAAGGACATTATAACTTCGGACCGCTATGATATCAGGCAAAAACTGGCCATCATCGTCATGGTTCTTAAGGGTTTGGATTATGCGCATAAAAATGGTGTTATTCACCGCGATATTAAACCGGCCAATATCCTGCTCGACCGGCACGGCAATGCGCTCGTGGCTGATTTCGGAATCGCACATATTGCCGGAAAGCCGACTTCGGAAAATACCAGTTCCGATATCGTGATGGGGACGATTGCATATATGTCGCCCGAGCAAAAAACTTCCGCGGCCAATGTATCGCCTGCCTCGGACATCTATTCGGTCGGCGTCATGATCTATGAAATCCTGGTCGGGTTCAGGCCATTGGGCCGATTCAAGCTGCCGACTGAGGTCGATCCCACTATTTCATCGGTATATGATGACATCATAAAGAAATGCCTGGCCCAGGATCCCAACGATCGGTTCCAGAAAGCAGTTGATCTGAAAGACGCCATTCTCAACGCCCTCTCAAAAGAATCACAGGCAGTCGCTGCAGTCGCGAATGTTGAGATGGGCGTGGAATCATTTATCGGCAAAGGGCAGTTTCTTGACACCCTCAAAGAGACCAAGTACAGTTCAACCATGCTGGTGGAAAACAAAGAATCGCACGAACTGTTTATTATAAAAAGAAGCGGTAAGAGTTCGGCTGGATTGAAAGAGGCCAAACTGCTGTCCAGTTTGAAACATAAAAGTATCGTTAATATTTTCGGCGCCGGAGGCGACAGCCGGAGCCTTGTGATCGTCATGGAATATGCCCGCGGCGGGTCGCTGTCGGATCGCATGGTGAAGCCATATCCGTTCGAACAAGCGATGGAGATCATCATCGCCGTGGCGGACGCTCTCGACTTCGCCCATAAAAACGGCATTGTTCACGGCGACATTCGTCCGTCGAATATATTATTCTCTACCGAAGAAGATATCAAAGTTTCGGACTTCGGCTTTCCACCGCATTATAACCTGATGGAAAAAAACTGGTATGCTCCGCCCGAAAAGCGGGTCAGCAAGCAGGGCGATATATATAGTCTGGGAGTGCTGCTGCATCAGATCGTCTTTGGGAAGAACCCGATTTATGACCGGAGCAGCCACTTGTTCCTTGGCCGGACCGATAATATCATACCTCACGGGATGCGCAAAATAATGGAAAAACTTCTGGCCATCCGGGCTACGCAGCGTTATCGGTCGATTGAAGAATTTCTCTTTGACTGGGATGAATTGCAGAAATTCCTGACCGATTCCCAGAGGCCGCACCGGGCGGCTCAGCCCACGAAAGAAGGCGGACAATCGCGCAAAAAAACCGCGCTGATTTCAGCCGTTATTGCTGCCGTGACACTGGCGGCGCTCCTCATCTATTTCCTGAAATTCTCGAGCTGATCTTCTATCTCGATTTGCTGTTTCAAGGACCTGAATGCGTATAATTGAAAAGGCAAATCGGACGATTATTTCTTCCGAACTGCCGGTGGTTTTTCAGGCGGTTAAGTGCGGGGCTGACATTTCCGATACCTACCTAAAGGATCGTCCCATTCTGCAACAGCTTATGGGGATAGTCCCCGGATTCCCCGAGCAGTTTTGGCCGGCGATGACTGAGATTTATTGAAGAACCGGTATATGAAAAGTAATGTCGAATAAAGAACAGAATAATCATCTCAAAATAGGCGAGTTGCCGACTCTCAAGGTCATCCCGGTCAACAAAGCCATTTTTCACGAAGAGCCCGATGCGGGCCGGTTGCTCAATCTTGTCAATCGTCTGGGGACCGAAGGTATTCTTAAGAATCCACCGATTGTCGCAAAAATGAAAGGCATGCAGAAGTATGTCATTCTTGACGGCGCCAACCGGGTGACAGCCCTGTTGAAGCACAATTTCAAGCATGTGCTTGTCCAGATAGTTGATTTTGATGACCCGCTTCTCAGCTTGCAGTGCTGGCATCATGCCATCGAAAAGCTTGACAAAGAGTATTTTCTCAAGAATATCAGCCGGATGCCCGGAATTGAAATAACCATCAGTGAAAAAGACATCTCCGGCAATGAATTAAATGAAGAAGGGTTAAGGGAAGACGGTTTTATCTGCCGGATGGTTTTCTCCGACGGGTGGTCGGCAGTAGCTCACAATGGCGGTGACATTCTGGAGCAGGTGAAACAACTGCGCAAGATAGCAGATTTGTACATTCAGACCTCATATTACGACAGGGTCAGCTATATAAATCTCGATCATCTCAGAAAGCATTATCCTGAGTTCAGGACATTGATTTCGTTTCCCAATTATGCCAAGACCGACTTTGCCCGGGTGGTCGATTCCGGGATGAAATTGCCGGCCGGTGTGACCCGTGTCTTTCTTCCCAAGAGGGCGCTGGGTTTGAATGTTCCGCTCGAGTTCCTGAAATCGGGGCTGACGCTGGATGAAAAAAACCGGTGGCTTGATGATATGATCCTGAAGAAGGTCCGCGATAAATCAATTCGATTTTACCGCGAACCGACTTTTGCGTTCGATGAATGATAATTGAAATTATAGATATGCAAGGAGGATTAAATGAGCCGGAGCAGAATAATTTTATCGGATAAGGAAATGCCGACGGCCTGGTACAATATCCAGCCCGATCTGCCCGAACAATTACCGCCGCCGCTTCACCCGCAAACCCACCAGCCGATCGGTCCGGGCGATCTGGCGCCGTTATTCCCGATGGAACTGATCAAGCAGGAGGTCAGCCAGGAATCCTGGATCGATATCCCCGAGGAAGTTCTGGATGCCTACCGTATGTGGCGGCCGACCCCATTGCATCGCGCCTATCGGCTCGAAAAGGCGCTCGATACGCCGGCGAAAATATACTTCAAGAATGAATCGGTCAGCCCGGCCGGAAGCCACAAACCCAATACCGCCATCCCGCAGGCCTACTATAACAAGATGGAAGGTGTCAAGAGACTCGCCACCGAGACCGGCGCCGGTCAGTGGGGAAGCGCCCTGTCGCTGGCTTGCAGCATTTTCGGTATGGAGTGTATGGTTTATATGGTCAAGGTCAGCTTCAACCAGAAACCGTATCGGCGGCTCCTGATGGAAAGCTGGGGGGCAAAGGTCCACGCCAGCCCGACCAACCTGACCAACTCCGGCAGGAAAATTCTGGCCGAGCATCCTGATTCCAGCGGAAGTCTGGGCATCGCCATAAGCGAGGCGGTCGAAGACGCCGCGACGCATGACGATACCAAGTATTCTTTGGGATCGGTGCTGAATCATGTCCTTCTGCATCAGACTATAACCGGACTCGAAGCCAAAAAGCAGCTTGAAATGGCCGGTGATTACCCTGATGTATTGATCGGGTGTGTCGGCGGGGGGAGCAATTTCTCCGGCTTTACCTTCCCGTTTTTTCCGGATAAGAAAGCGGGGAAAAATATTCGTTTCGTGGCGGTGGAACCGACCGCCTGCCCGACCCTGACCAGGGGCATTTATGATTATGATTTCGGCGATACCGTCGGTCTGACGCCGCTGATAAAGATGTACACCCTCGGGCATAATTATGTCCCGGCGCCGATTCATGCCGGCGGTCTGCGTTACCATGGTGATGCCCCGCTGCTGTGCCTGTTGCACAAACACAAATTGATAGAGGCGGTTGCCTATCGGCAGAAAGAAGTTTTCGATGCGGCGTTATTGTTCGCCCGCACCGAGGGCATTCTGCCGGCTCCGGAGACAGCGCATGCGATCAAAGCGGCCATCGACGAGGCCATCCGTTGCCGCGAAAGCGGGGAGAAGAAGACCATCGCCTTTCTTCTGAGCGGGCATGGTTTCTTCGATATGGCGGCTTATGAGAATTATCTGGCCGGAGGGATGATCGATTCCGATTTCCCCGAGGAAAAAATAAAGGATATCAAGGCGGGTCTGCCGAAGATATAAAAAGCGAAGGCGGTTCGTATTGGCGAACCGCCTTTTTTTATTGCCAGTTGCCGTAATTATTCTTTCAACCACCTTGCCAGCCATTCGAATTGCTTTTCATAGACATACCGATGATTTTTTAATTTCCTTATGGCATGGCCCTCATCGGGGAAATATAACAGCTGCGAAGGCACCCCCCGGCGCTGCAGGGCGGTGAACATCTGAAATGCTTCGGAGACATCGATACGGTAATCTTTCTGTCCGTGTATGATCAGGGCCGGCGTCCTGAAATTTCCGGCATAGGTCGATGGCGAGGAGCGGATGTACTCTTCACGGTTGGTGTACGGCGTCCCTTTGTATTCCCATTCCGGGAACCATAGTTCTTCGGTCGAGTAATAGCCGCTGATCTGGTCGAAGGAGCCGTCGATAGTAATCAGGCACTTGAAACGGTCGGTGTGGCCATTGATCCAGTTGGTCATAAAGCCGCCATAGGAGCGGCCCAGCGCCGCCATACGGGTGGAGTCGATAATGGGAAATCTTCTCAGGACATAATCGACTCCCAGCATCAGGTCATCATAATCTCCCTTGCCCCAGTTGCCGGATACATATTCCTTGAATGCCAGGCCGTATCCCACAGAACCGTGAGGGTTAATCTGCACCACGACATAATCCTGCGCCGCCGTCAGTTGCGTGTTCCAGCCGTAATAGTTGAAATCATTCAGCCAGCACCATTGGGGGCCGCCGTGTATCAGAAAGGCCAGCGGATACTGCCGGGTCGAATCGAAATCGGGGGGCAGTATTATAAATCCCTGCACCGAATCACCGTTGAAACCGTTGAACCAGAATTGCTCGGCGCGATTCATATCAAGCCGCTTGCGCCATTCTTTGGTGAAGGAAGTAAGCCGTGACCTTTTTTTTGACTTTAGATTATATGAGAACAGCTCATAGGGCTGATCCGAAAGCGTCCCGGCCACGATTAAGGTTTTCCCGTCAGGGGGGATGCGCAAATCTTTATAGACCATATCATCCAGCAGGCATTCGACCTTTGTGGTTTTAATATTTATCCGCCAGACTTTGTTATAGCCGTGATCTATGGCCAGGAAGTATATAAAATCGGACTTCGGGCCCCAGATAAAACTGCCGATCGAGCGGTCGAAGTTTGCGGTCAGATTCATGCGTTCACCCGATTTTCGGTCATATAAAATCAATTCTTCCTGGTCCGATTCATATCCGGCACGCGCCTGCGACAGATAGGCGATGTACTTACCATCGGGCGAATAAACCGGGTTGTTGTCCTGACCCTTGTTGTCGGTGATTGGAGCCGGTTCGCCGCCGACCGAGGGAACAATGAAAAGATCATTATTGGTACTCAGCGCCGGGATCGAATCGCAATTCATCACAAAGCAAACGTCGCGGCCGTCGGGAGAGAAAGCATAGTCGGTATTACCGCCCAGGATATTGGTGGGGGCATCGTAATCGCCGTTGGTTAGTTGATAGGCAGAGTCGCCTGCGATATCATAAATAAACAACTGGTTTTGCGTGCCATCGTCCCAACTGTCATAATGCCGGAACAGCAGTCGATCGTACAGTCTGGCCCTGATCGGATTGTTTTCATCCTCGTTACTTCGTGCTCGATTGCAACTGTCGCTGTTGCAGTCGCGGTAAACGGACGAATAAAAGATGATTTTGTCGGATGATCCCGACCACTCCGCTCCGGACACTTCGCCCCAGAGCGAGGTCACGCGCCGGGTAGTATATTCCCCATACGTCATTAAGTATAATTGGCTTCCCTCATCATCGTCTGCTATAAAGGCCAGACATTTGCCGTCGGGCGACCAGCGGGGATGGCTCGACCCGTCCGGCAGATCAATAAGCTGTTTCAGGTCCGAGCCGTCGCTGTTCATTATCCATATCTGATTGGTTGATGTGCCGGAATCGAGGTCGTTCGTCTTGATAACGAAGGCGATCGACTTTCCATCGGGTGAATACTGTGGATCACTGATTTGTGGATATGAATACAGGTCATCGAAAGTGATTCTTTCGCTATTCGCGGACATAAATGGGATAATTGCCAATAGTAGAAATAGCAATAACGGCCTTCTCATAGAATCCTCCTGAATATTTGTACAAAAAATATTTTATAAGGCTCCGAGATACAATAAAATAAAAAAGGCGGCCTGTCGAGGGCCGCCTTCAAATTTGTGATAAATCAGCGATTCTTATTGTCCTCTGCTCTTGCGATAGTATTCCATGGCTTCGGGAAGATATTTTTTCAGATTTTCGATTCTGGTGGCATCGGATGGATGCGTACTCAGAATTTCCGGCGGAGCGCCCTTGCTGTCGGCCGCCATTCTTTCCCAGAAAGTCGGGGCGGTATTGGGATCATAACCGGCCATAGCCATAAAGATAAGGCCCATATGGTCGGCCTCGGATTCATGAAGCCGGCTGTAGGGGAGAAGGACGCCGACGGCGGTCCCGACACCAAAGGCGGCCATGGCCAGACTTCGGGTTTCGCTCGGTTTTGACTCCAGCGCCTTTTCGAGAGCCATTCCGCCCATTTGAACCATCAGCCCCTGGCTCATGCGTTCATTTCCGTGATTGGCTACGGCATGAGCGATTTCATGACCCATCACCACCGCCAGGCCGTTTTCATCCTTAGTGATGGGAAGAATCCCCGTATAAACAACCACCTTGCCGCCCGGCATACACCAGGCGTTGACAGCGGAATCCTCAACGAGGTTGAATTCCCATTCATAACCCTGAAGTTGATGTGACATATTGTTTTGCGCAAAATACTGCTCGACCGCATGCTGGATTCTCAGCCCGGCGCGCTTGACCATTGCCGTCTGCTCGGCATTTGTGCTCAACTTATTGGTCGAAATAAAATCAGAATACTGCTGAAAGCTGAGCGAATTGATGGTCGCAACCGGAATCAGATTGATGGTTTTGCGACCGGTAATCGGCACCGTGGCGCAGGCAATGAGCATTAAAACTGCGATCAGGGAAATTGAAATAAATTTTGATAATTTTCTGTTCACCTTACCCTCCTATTAGGGGAATATATCTACTCTTATACGATAACAATAACCATAAAATCAGACGATGTAATCATTAAATCAATGATTTAATATCTTTCCCTCAAAAAAAATAGATTTAAGGGGTTTTGCTCCCCTGATATATTTCCAGCTCCCACATTTGGTTCATATATAGCAGATCATCAATATTGGTCTGGAAAAATTCTATTTTTATAAAACCGATATTTGTCCCGAGATAATAAATGTCCTGTCGAGGGCCGCTGGTAGAGAGATATTCGCGTTTATAGACATTGCAAATAAATTCGCCGTAGGGGACCGAGACGACGGTGTCGATCGCGGTTACGGTGACCGTTTCGCTGTTGTCCGATCCGGAAAGAAACTGGTACCCGGCGGCGACCGGATATTTGGCCCACATGGTTTTGAGCGCAGTCATGCTGTCGGTTTCATACAGGGCGTATAACCCGGCCGTTTCATTACGAAAGGTAAAAATGCTTTTGGCAGTGTCGTTGTCAATGATCCTATCCAGAACAAACCAGGTTTGATTGTCATAACTATTTTCGCCGGAGACCCGATAAATGCCCTGCCGCTCGTAGTATGTATTGGTGCCCTCGTCGAGCGTCCATAATTTGCCGGTCCAGATATTGCCTATCTTGAGCGGCATAATAACGGTTTTGGCAGGATTGGTTCCATTATCACCGCTGCAACCGGCGATAATGACAGCTGAAAATAGTAATAAAACAAGGCAAGTTCTTAACATCCATTCCCCATTTAAAGACAGGTTATCGCAATTATTATACTCAATTATGCTGTCTGGGTCCTGTCACCTGGAAGTCGGTAAGCCAGATATCGCCATAACCCCAGCATGAGCCAAACTCATATACGACGCGGTAAACATCGCCGATCACCTTCCGACCCGATTGGTCAGTGCCGTCCCATACCACTTCAACAATCCCGGCATCAGAAGTTCCTTCAAAAGTCTTAATTGAACGATAATCATCGTCAATGATAATAATTTGCCATTTACCTGCCAAAGGGATCGATAGCTGAAGAACGATTTCGCTATTGGTCGGGTTGGGAAAGGCCGGCTGTGCCGCAAAGCTGTCCGGAATAACTTTTTCGGAATTAGTGGCTTGCCCATTAATATTTTCCTTGAAAATGACAAATGTTGGCGAACCGCTAAACATTCTCCAATCGTCAGAATCCACCGGGCCGAGGATGGCTCCGTCAGGCGCAGTGTAGGTTATTCCTTTAAAGCCGTCGTTGACATAGGTCGGGTCAAAGATAACACCCTCTTTATCCGAGCATCCTGCAATAATCAGTATCGAGAATATGCCAAATAACAGCAGCATTTTCATGGCTGCCTCCTGTCTGGTTTAGAAATAAAAGTTGACGCCCAGAACCGCGGCCGTTTCGATGGCGGTCGAACCGGCGGGGAGATTCCGTGAATACTGTTTATCCGCAATTATGAAATGAAACCGGTATTCGCCCGTTACCGAGAAATTATCGGAAAAGAAATATTCGGCTCCAAAGGTCGGGGCGATCAGATAATCAGTATATGTTTCACCATCAAATGTTGACATGTCCATGATAAACCGGGCGCCGATATACGGCCGGATCGATGAACCCGGCTTCATGCTGTAAAAAAAGCCTAAACCCGGCATAAATCTTGTATAACTGTCGCCTTCATCCGGCGATAAATTGGCGAAGGAAAATGACGGCTCCAACTTCATTACGTCGCTGCTCCAGAAACTTAATGTGAAGGTCGGCGTGACATCGGTTGCCGACAGGCCGATGCCTATCTGCCCGGTTTCTCCGCCGGCAAAGGAATCGGCTGACAACAATAATATCGCAAAAAGCATTACATATAAGATATGACGCTTATGAGTCATTTTACCCTCCGGTATAAAAAGTATTGATTGATATTTGGCCTAATGACCCAATCTAATAATTACCTCTGGAAAAATCAACGATATATGGTCTTTCAGGGTCATGAATACTATCTGGCCTTAATTTCACCCCGCAACAGCATCTTTAATCCGTCAAGCGTTCCTTTCCAGACAGCATCATCCCCGGCGGAAATCGCGACAATGACTTTATCCTCGACACTGATTTCCATAACGATTTCCTCATCGCCGATATTGAATACCGCCTCGCCCCAGCGATCGGCCGGAAGGCCCTTGGTTTCGCAGTCGTAATCGGTTCGCAGTTCACCGGTCATTCTGATCTCAGCCATAATTACTCCATGCATCTGTTTATTAAATCTCGTGATTATGTATAATAATAAAATATTAACAAATTTAACAGGTCTTGTGCGTTTTTTCGCATGGCTTGACATTTTTTATTTATATGATATAATCCCGTTTACGTACCTGGAAAGTGGGAGTGTGTGATGATTTATAATGGTATAAAATACGAGCCTTTTGGTTCTGCTTTCAATAATAATAACTACGCCGGCCGCTTTACCGGCCAGATGCATGCGCGAAAAATCCCGCATCGCCGGAATAAAGTTTCGACTCTTGACGAGGTGATGGAAGTCATCGCCGCCGGCGATACTATTTCATATCCGCATTATTATCGCACCGGCGATATGGGTCTGAAACTGGTCGTGGATAAATTACGTGAGACCGGCAAAAAGAATATCAAGCTTTACGGTAATGCTTTTTTTGACAATGTCGATCCGTGGCTGATCGAGGCCATTCATGACGGCATTATCACCGGTTTGTACGGCAATCCTTATCGCAAGCTCGGTGAATGTGTCGTAGCCGGTAATTTGCTGCCGTGGGTTTCGGTCGGTTTTTCGCATGGCAACAGAGTCAGAAAGCTGCAAACCGGTGAAGTGATCATCAAGGTTGCTTTTGTCCCGGTTCCCATTGCCGATGTCTATGGCAACGCCAACGGGCTCATGGGCAAGCCGGAGCAGCTTTGTGGCCCGCTCGGCTTGGCCGCCGCCGATGTCGAATATGCCGAATATGTCTGTGTCTTGACCGGAACGGTCAGCGAGACGGTCGTCATGCCGGCGCCGATTACGATGGGCCGGGTCGATTTTGTCGTTCCGGTGGCATGTCCCGGGTTGAATTCCGGTATAGGCTCCGGAACTATCGATATGGATAAAGCCAGAAGCCATCCCTTTAATGCCATGGTCGCCGATAATGTTACCAGAGTTATCAAGGCTTCCGGTGTCGTCAGAAATGACTTCAGTTTTCAGGTCGGCAGTGGGGCCGGTTTGCTCATTCTGGAAAATATTCGGAAGATGCTGCTGGAAGATAAAATCCGGGCTAATTTCGCCATCGGCGGCTGCACCATGATGCATGTCGATATGCTTGATGACGGCACCCTTTATCAGCTTATGCACGGTCAGTTGTTCCAGCCCAGCCCGCATATGTTCGAATCGCTTCTCAACCATCCGCGTCACCATGAAATCGACGTCAACTATTATGCTTCGGTGGCGAGCAAGGAATGTGCCGTCAATTTGCTGGATCTGGCGGTTCTCTCCACCCTTGAAGTTGATCTGGATTTCAATCTGAACACTGTTTGTGCCGGCGGGCGCATAATCGGCGGAATCGGAGGCGGACAGGATGTCGCGGCCGGAGCCGAGTTGACCATCATCTTTATGCCGCTGGCCGCCGGTAAGAACGGCAAGGGCTTCCCGAAAGTGGTGGATAAGGTATATACCAAAACGACCCCGGGTGAGGTTGTCGATGTAATTGTCACCGAGGAAGATGCCGTTGTCAATCCCAGAAGCCGCAGCCGCTGCCGGGAAACTATAATTGACCGGGCCGAAAGATTCGGAGTCAACCTGATAAGTATCGAGGAACTGCATCAGAAATCAATGGAAAAAGCCCGTGAGTTCGGCGAAATACCGCCCCCGATTGCGACCACCGATGAAGTCGTTCATCTGGTTGAGTGGCGCGACGGGACACTTCTTGATGTTATCCGGAAGCCGATTGAGTAACCTCTGAAGTTTTTATTTTTTATATTGATAAATTGGCTTTTTATTTCGTAAATGTGTCGATAAATACAGCAAAGAATTCACAAGGAGGGTTTCATGAAAAAAATTCTGACGATGCTTCTGATTAGTGTCCTGATCATCGGTTTGGTCGGCTGTGCCTCGATGAAAAAACGTGATAAGGGCGCTATAATCGGGGCTACCGCCGGAGCGGTTATCGGCGGTGTGATCGGCGATAAGGCGGGCAATACCGCGGTCGGCGCCATTCTGGGAGCAGCTATCGGCGGCGCTGCCGGTGCCTATATCGGCAACTATATGGATAAACAGGCCGAAGAGATCGAGCGCGACCTGGAAGGGGCCACTATCACGCGCGTCGGCGAAGGTATCAAGATTACCTTTGAATCCGGTATTCTGTTCGATGTCAACAAATCCGATCTTCGCGATGTTTCCAAACAGAATCTCACCAAACTTGCCGCAATTCTTAATAAATATGAAGATACCGAAATCCTGGTCGAGGGACATACCGATTCCACTGGTACGGCCGACCACAATATGGATTTATCGATCAGACGCTCCCAGTCTGTGGCCAATCAATTGACGGGCAATCAGGTTATGGCGACGCGGTTACATGTGATGGGCTATGGCGAAGATCAGCCGGTATCTTCGAATGATACCGCCCAGGGAAGACAGCTTAACCGGCGCGTGGAAATTGCCATTTACGCCAATGATAAACTTAAGAAAGTTGCTCAGAACAAAGTCGGATAATTAAATTATTGCAAAAAAAGCCCGCCGGTTTTGGCGGGCTTTTTTTTAGCTTCTATTTTATATCTGCGAGGAGTTTTTTCGCTTTCAGGCGGACAAAAGCATAGCCCATGTTGCTGGTGGAATTATACTCAACCGTCTTTACGAGCCATTCTTTTGCTTTATCCCGGTCATTTTTCCCGAGATAGGCAAGAGCCATAAAATAAAGATTCATCGGGTTTTGCTGGCTGGTTTGCCTGAATTCGGCAATAGCCATATCATAATTCTCTTCCTCAAGAGCGATCAAACCGGCCAGCTGGTGGGCAAGTCTTATCTGGGCCGGGTTGTTTATCTCATCGGCCTGCTTTCTGAACTCGATCATATTTTCCCTGGCCGCTTCAAGATCATTTTTTGAAAGAGCAACGCGCGTCCTGGAGTAGAACGCGGTCCGTCTGGCATTATCCTTTATTTCCTCGGATAGATCTGAATTCTCGACTATCTTCAGAGAACTGTCGAATTCTGCCTGAGCCTCTTTATATTTGCCCATCTCAATATAAATATATCCCTTTTGTGCCAGATCTCCCGCCATCGCGGCATAGTCACCATTTCTTTCCGCAAAAACATATCGTTTGTCGATCGTCTCCAACGCCTTTTCAGGCAGACCTTCATCCATATAGGATACGGCGATGGCCAGCAGTGCATCCTGGCGCTGGCCGTCATTGGCCGCCATGTCGTAGAGCTCCTGGAGCTGATCCCTGGCGTCCTGGTGCTTGTTCAGATAATTGAGATTCGAGGCAATGCCGATATGGGATGCGGCGAATGTTTCGTCTATCTGCAGCGCCTTATAATATGATTCAATGGACTCGCCGTACTTGCCCATTTTCATCAATAAATCGGCATACGAATCATAGGGATTGGGATCATCCGGGATGAGTTTTATGTATTTCTTAAATGCTTCCTCGGCGCTTTTATAATCGCCCAAATAACGATAGGCATAGCCGGCCAGGTTGTACGACGGGGAGAAATTAGGATTAATATCGCTGCATATTTTCGATTCCTCGACAACCAGGGTATTTTCCTGCTGCTCGAAATAATTGCTGGCCAGGAAGAAGTGCGCCCGTTCATCACGGGGGTAAAGTTCGACCAGTTTTTTATAAAGCTCCCGACCTTCCAACGGTCTCGCATGGGTACCCGCTTCGACACCAAGTATAATAAGGCGTTCCCCTTCTGAAACATTATCCGCCAGGGTGCGGGCCTTGTCGAGATTTTCGAAGAAATCTTTCGGGGACGATGCGATTAATGCCTTATAGAGATAGGCCATGGCAAATCCCGGGTCCAGGCTGGTGGCAGAATCCAGGAGAGCCCGGGCGTCGTTGATTCGCAATCTCTCCGATAAATCCCGCCCCTGGATAAACAGGTCCAGGGCCTCTTTTGAAGAGGCCGTTATCGGCATCTTCCCCTTATCACCCGAACAGCCGATAAGAAACGCGAGCGTTACGGCGGACAAGATCACTGAACATATGGATAGGGAGCGTCTATTAATATTCATTTTATTCCTCCTGTGCTCAGTCTATTATACGGACTTTTGACTTATATTCCACATTGTATTTTATACGAGATGTCGAGTAAGTCAATTAAAATATTTCGGATAATGTCGATTAGTACGGCAAGATAGCGCCGACGGGAGGTACTTTCGAGGCTTTCGAACCGGACGCAGACCATGACAGCCAGTAGCGATCACGGCCTATTACTAAAAAGGCCCCGCCGGAGAGTGGGGCCTTTGTTGGCCTACATTGAAGCCAGTCTTTCTTCAGCTTTTCTTTTTATAAAGGCATAATTCAGATCGTTAAGGGAATTGAAGTGGCAGGCTTTATTGCACATCTCCCTGGCCTTTTCCGTCTCGCCCTTACCTTCAAGAGCAGTCATCATGCGGTAGCAGTTGTATGGATTTTGTGGACTGGCCTGTTTGAGTTCCTCGACTGCGACATCATAAGCTTTTTCCTGAAGCGCGATAATTCCGGCCAGTTCATGCGCCAGGCGGATCTGCCCGACATTTTTGACTTTCTCCGCTTGAGCAAGAAATTCGGCCGCCTTTTTCTTTGCCGCCGCCAGATCGCCGCTCATGGCATCGACATGGCCCGTGCTGTAAAGATAAATCCGGGCGGTATTTTCCTTTACGGCATCGGACAAATTCGATTCTTTAATCAGCAACATGGCCTTATCGAAGTGCTCCCGGGCCTTGTCATAAAGACCCTGCTCGAGAAGAATGTTGCCGATAGTGATGTGATCTCCGGCCATCGCCGGGAAATCGTTGTCTTTTTCCGCGAGAGCATATTGCCGCTGCATTACCTCGAGCGCCTTGTCTATCAGGCCCTCATCGACATAAGATACAACCATGCCGAAAAGAGCGGCTCGGCGCTCGCCATTGTCTCGGGCACTTTCAAGCATCTTATTCAATTGCGCCCGGGCTTCGTTGTGCTTGCCCATGCAGTTATAATCGGTTGCAATGCCTATATATGAATTCACGAATTGAGGATTAATCGCCAGCGCTTTATTATAATAATCGATTGATTCCTCATGCCGCCCCATTTTTAAGAGAAGTTCGGCATATGAATCATAAGGATTGGGATCATCCGGGATCAGCTCGAGATATTTCTTGAAAGCCTTTTCGGCCAGTTCATAGTTTTCAAGAAAGCGATGAGCATATCCGAGTTGATTGTACGGCGGGGAAAATTCCGGATTTATTTTGGTCGCCTGAGTATAGGCCTCGATGGCCTTGGCATACTCCTGACGGCCGAAATAAGTGGTCCCGAGAAGGTTGTAAGCACGTTCATCATTGGGATAAGCCTTGACCAGCTGCTGGACATATTCCATCTGCTTTTCGGATTGCCCCCCGTTACCGGCCTCGGTTGCCAGAATTTGAAGCCGCTCACCTTCGGAGACTTTATCCGCCAGGGCACGGGCCTTATCGAACATCTTGAAATAGCCGACCGCCGTGGGCTGCACAAAAGCAAGATTCAAATAGGCCATGGCAAAATTGGGATCCTCGGCTACCGCCTTCTCGAAATATTCCCTCGATTCATTGCCTCGCAGTTTGTCCGCCAGGTCCTGACCTTTGAGGAAATATTCCCGGGCCGTTTCGGATGATGTGGTTATCGGTATCTTACCTTCCTGAGCGGATATTCCGATTCCCGCTGTAAGAAGAATAAGTATTGCCAGTGACAGCGATTGGACCGCCAAGTGCATTTTGTTCATGGGATAACTCCTCTCATGTGATAATCATATTAAAATGGACTCACCGTATTTTCCAAATAAAGGAATGGTTTCTTTCCATAGAATCCTCCATGATTTACAAAAACTTCCGTTGCGGATTTTGGTGACTGCTCCCTTGTTACATACCAAAAGTGGAGCAACGCGGCAAGATTGCCGCTTTCATCTTATACGCACGCCGGGTAAGATTTTCTTAGAAAAATACCGCAAATATTGACTTGCCTGTTGTGATAAATTTCGTCTGGTTATATATAATGAAAACTCAGGCATTGTTAGTAAGGTGCTTATGAAGCATAAAATTCTTATCACGGGAAAGCCGGGCGCCGGCAAGACAACACTCATGCGGAAATTGGCGGAATGTGTAAAGGACCGAAATCCGGCCGGGTTCTATACCGTCGAAATAAGAGAAGCCGGTATCAGGAAAGGATTTGAACTGGTCGGCCTGGATGGACGAAGGCAGCAGCTTGCTCATATCGATATTAAAAGTCGCTTTCGGGTCGGCAAATATGGGGTCGATATTGAGCGATTCGATGAGTTTCTGGCCGGACTTGAGTTTGACAAACCCAATTGTGATCTGATAATCATTGATGAAATAGGGAAGATGGAATGCTTCTCGCAGGTTTTTATAAACAGGATAAACAGTGTCATGAATTCCGGTAAGGCGATCCTGGCCGTCGTGGCTTTGAAAGGGGGCGGGCTTATTGAGTCGGTCAAAAGGCGGGCAGATGTTGAGGTATATGATTTAACGATTGAAAACCGGGATAATCTCTTAGATCAAATTCTTGGGTTACTGCAAAAATAAAGCGCAATTTTTTCTTTCAAATTCGTATCAAAATTAGAGAAGAGATTTTTTCAATAAGTCTCAGTTGCGATATCTCTACAGCGCCATGACAGAAATCTAGAAGGCTGAGTATAAATAAACATATTTATATCATGAGAGGTATGTCATGCCGTTGACAAAACTTAAAGAATACCTTGATAGTCATAACATAAAATATGTGACTATCAGCCACTCTCCCGCTTATACCGCCCAGGGCGTGGCGGCCTCGGCCCATGTTTCAGGGAGAGAGCTGGCCAAGACGGTGATGGTCTGGATTGAGGGAAAGCTGGCCATGGTGGTGCTGCCGGCCTCGGCCCGGGTCAATTTTGCCTTGCTGAAGGAAGTCATTGGTTCGGACAATATCGAACTGGCGCATGAGCAGGAGTTTCGTGATATGTTTCCGGATTGCGATCTGGGAGCCATGCCGCCATTTGGAAATCTATATGGTCTCGATGTCTATGTCTCGGAGAAACTTGCCGATCAGGATGAAATCGCTTTCAATGCCTGCACGCATACTGAAATAGTCAAAATGGCATTCGACGACTATGAAAGGTTGGTACGGCCCAAAATTTTACGTTTTTCTTATTACTAGTCCGAAAAATTTGCAGCTTTGGCGTCCTTCTGGCTTCGGTAAGGTTTTTCCCCATCTATAAAGGGTCGGGATTCCTTTTCAAGGATCCCGACCTTTTATTTGTTTTTGGGATATTTCCTATTCATATGCGAGCGATAATAATCGACCCCGCCTAAATGCAGGGCGGGTATTCATAGAATATTCAATTTTTATCAATCCGCCGGCCGGCGTCTGTTTCGGGGCAGTTTAATGTCGTACCCGGGACCGGCTACTGGCGCCCTCGCAACAATGGGCCGCTCTGGGAATCATGAAGCGATTCATTTTTTCCTCCGCTCTTGAAATTAAGGTACTGTTTTATTCCGGCCGTAGCGGCCACACACCGCCCCGGTCGGTTTATCTTTTTATAATTACTATATACATATATGCAGATATGCATATATATGTTTCAATAAAAATATTATTATTTTACTTTTTTCCCTTTTGGGGCTTCTTTTCCGGCTTTTTCTCGTCCAGTTTTACCACCTTGACTTCTAGGCAGTCGCAGAAACCGACACAGCAGTTCTTGATAAAAACTTTCTCGAGCCGGTGGTAAATTCGCTGCCCGTCGCGGCGGTCGACCACAATCCCGGCGTCACGCATAATGGCCAGATGGCGGCTGGTGGTCGGCTGCGATACGCCGACCGCCTTGGCGATTTCGTTGACCGTTTTCTCGCCGGTGGAGAGAAAAACCATGATTTTCTGGCGGGTCGGATCGCCGAATGCCTTAAAAAGCCGGCTGTATTTTTTCTCATCCAGCCCGCAGGCCACCAGTATTTGTTTCAAGTCGGTCATAATTTCACCAGTATTCTAATATCCTCATATAACTATATATATTTATACGCAAAGGCAATAAAAAAGTGAGAAAATAGCCTGTCTGGACGAACGATTTTATTGAATTTGTCTATTTGTGGTCGGTATATTTAATGAAGGAGGGTTAGCCATATGTCGTTCATAAGAAGTTTCATCGGGTATTTCAATGAGCGGTCCGGGCGATGCACCATCTATGATGTCAAGCTGTTGCAGGGCGTCGGGATACTGATCGGGCTTATCCTGGCCCAATTAATACCGGCTCTGCTAAATATAAGCGTCTGGTGGTTTGTGGGCCTGCTTATTATCCTGATTATCCGCCCATTCTACCTGTTTTTTATCCGGAAATGAGTTGGCGCTGTATCGGCCAAATTCAGCGGCAGGTGATAATAGGATATTAAACGTCCACTATTGCCCGCATAATTATATTTTTAAATAATCGGCCGATATAATATAAATTATTGACAGGAAACGCTTTCGCGCTTCCTTCAATCGGATGATATAAGCGGAATCACAAGATTCATTTTGGATTTTGGACAATACTAATATTTGAGGTGAACCTGATGGACAACCGCAGAAAACAGCAGCGTAGATGTCCCAGCGCCTATTACGGAGTTTACGACCGAACCAGCGAAAAACTTCTCGGCGGCCTGGCCGATCTGACAACCGAAGGATTAATGATTGTCGGCGAGACTCCTATCGATGTCACTCAGACCATACAAGCCAAATTGGCCATGACAAAGACAATCCTGGGGAGCAAAGAGATCTTTTTTACGATGACCTGTGTCTGGTGCCGCCAAAGTGAGGAGACCAAGCTGTACAATGCCGGCTTCAAAATTGTCAATATCGCCGAAACAGAGATTGCAAAGATCGAGCAATTGCTTCAGCGCCGCTCGTTCGCCGAGACGGTTGCCCTGCATTCGGATTAATAATTCAGAGATGGTGGTGTCGGGTTAATCTTCGTCTGCCAAAAAGGAATTTTGCCACTGAATATGCTGGCACAACCCATCCAGCCCGGGAAACATCGTCATTGGATTATATCCGCATCGATCAAGTTCTCTTCGAATTGATGAAAATTCTTCCGCGGGTATGATAATCTTGGATAGTCTTTTCTTATATACTCTTGTCTTTTCGAATGCCGTAAAAATCTTCAGTCTGTGATCGAATGAATGCGCCGTGAACCAGCCTCCCTGGGCCGAAATCCGTGCATCAATATTCCGAGGTTTGAACAGCCTTGTTCTTTTGATCTTGAAGGGGTCTTTATTAATCAGGTCCGCGAAATCCGAGCTTAATGTCTCGAAAGCCCAGATCACTCCATATTGATCTTTCAGGGGAGGGTTCCCGACCGCAAACCAAAGCGCCGCCAGGGGATTAATCGTCCAATCCAGAAGGCGAGTCGCCATTCCATGATGTTGGGCGAGAGCCAGCCAGTCCCATGCGTTCAGGGTGACCGAACCCAAAAAAGGCGTGGATTGTCTGATAAATTCCGTAAACATTTTTTGTTCACGAGCCAATACCGGCTGATACATTTTTATCCGGGCGATTTTGGGCAATAACGGCTTATCGATATTTTGCCCGCGAAATAGAATATCGTTGTCGCTGTCATATTCATTTTCAAGAAGGTGCATATATTCCGACATGGTCTTAATTATATGATGTTTTTTCATATTATAGGCTCCTTCCTTGAATAATAATCAGTGACAATAGTGTCAGCACATACATGGCGATCCACAGAAGGACTTGGCAAAACCATGACAAAAACCATCCCAAAAGCAGATACTAAAAATCCTATTATTGAAGTTTATCATATGATTGATATAGTATCTTAATGTGTTTTCGTTTCATTTTATAAGTTTTCCCAGTGGAGTCACAAATATATATACTCCATGGTTTGTCCTTGATTGCCTCAAAATTATCAAAAATAATATTAAGGTCTTCTCCTTCAGCCAATTTCTTGGGTAAATCATCGCACATTATATAACCATGCATTTTCCCAATCCATTTTGTCTTCCTGGCTAGACATTTTACTAAAATTGCTCTCCTGCCAACATTAGTTATTGTAAAGCTTAAGCAAAGCTCACTTCTCTGTAAAATTCTATGCCCCTCATTGTTTATCCCTGCGTTCCTATACTTGTGAGCAATCATCCCATATAAACGAAGTTTTCCTCTGTCTCTTGCCATAATTATATAGCTCAACGTCACTGCAATCGTAGAGACAATTACTCCATAACAAGCTAATATTTGTGTAATATCTAAATTAATAATCATATTATGTAATTAGTACATTAGTAATTTCTTCTCTAAAAACTATCATGTTTGATACCGCCTGAAGTGCCTCAGTTGTGAGAATATAAAAATTTATGGTATCCAAAGTCAATAATTTTCTAAAATCCCGCCGTCGCGGGAATGACATTACTATGTAAATAGGAGCTATTATTACCTACTCAAACGACTCGTCGTCGTTTGGGTAGGAGCCGGTTTTGACATCGTTGATAAAAGCACTGGCCGCTTTTTCGATGATGCCGGATAGGTCAGCGTAGCGGCGAACAAACTTCGGCTTGAACTCATCATACAAACCCAATATATCATTAATTACCAGCACCTGCCCGTCGCAATCTTTGCCGGAGCCGATGCCGATCGTCGGAATATGCACCAGCTTCGTGATCTCGGAGGCGGTGGCGGTTTGGATCAGCTCGAGCACCATCGAGAAAGCGCCCGCTTCCTCGAGCGCCTGCGCCGATTCGAGAAGGTACTGTTTCGAGGCTTCCTTGCGCCCTTTCACTTTGGCGCCGCCGAACCGATGAATCGACTGCGGGGTGTGGCCGATATGGCCCATCACCGGAATCCCGCATTCGAACAGCCGCTTGACGGTCGCGGCCATCTCGATCCCGCCCTCGATTTTGACCGCCTCGGCATAAGCTTCCTTGAGAAAGCGCCCGGCGTTGGTGATGGCGGTTTCCAGCGACGGCTGGTATGACAGGAACGGCATATCGGCAATGACGAGGGCATTGGTGCTGCCGCGCGCCACGGCGCGCGTGTGGGCGATCATGATATCCATGGTGACCGGGAGCGTGCTCCGCTCGCCATGCACGACCATCCCGGCCGAGTCGCCGACCAGAAGCGAGTCGATACCGGCCCGGTCGAGAAATTTGGCGGTGTAATAATCATAAGCGGTCAGGACGGCGATTTTCTCGCCCTGTTTCTTTTTCTTTATGAATGTACTTACGGTGATTTTCTTCGAGCCGTTATGTTCGTTGTGCACCGACATGACCGCCTCGTTTACTTGATGGCATGTCCGGCCGGAACATAGTACTTCTTGCCGGAGATGGGTTTGTTGATTTCTTCCACCAGATTCTCGAAATCATCCTGATTGGCGACAAAGTCGATATCATCGGTCTTGACGACCAGCAGGGGAGAGTCGTCATAGTGGAAAAAGAAATAGTTGAAGGCTTCATTCAGGTCGTTGATATAATCGACATCGATATTTCTCTCGAAACCGAAATTTCGTTTCTTGATTCGGTCCAATAGCACCGGGGTGGATGTCTGCAAATATATGGTCAGGTCCGGTTTGGGGATATCGGATTTGAGAAGCGGCAGAATTTTTTCATACAGTATCAGTTCGCGTTTGGAAAGATTGACGGTGGCGAAAATGTGGTCGCGGATGAATGAATAGTCGGCGACGATTTTTTCGGCAAAGAGATCGCGCACGAGAAGCGACTGCTGTTGCTGCTGGTAGCGGGTCAGCAGAAAAAACATCTGCACCGAGAAGGAATATCTTTTCCGGTCCTTGTAGAAATCGACCAGGAAGGGATTGTTCATTGCATCGTCCCGCAAAATCTCGGCGCCGATCTTTTGTGCCAGCATCCTTGCCAGCGTCGTCTTGCCCGCGCCGATAACGCCTTCAATGGCGATATAATTAGGTATTGGCATGTTTGATGCTGATTTCCTTGAATAATATTATGCTCTGCCTGTCTTTTTTCCTAAGATATGAATCAAACCGCCTCTTTGTCAATGGGTGGACCAGGTCGGGCTCGATTTGAAGCAGCGGCACCAGCATAAAGGGCCGTTTGGTCAATTTGGGGTGCGGCACCGTCAGGCGCTCCATCCTGCAGACATGATCCTCGAATAGAAGAATATCGATATCCAGTGAACGCGGTTTGTAATCGCCCTTGCTTTTGCGTCCCACCTGCTTTTCTATTTTTTCGATGTTGGCGAGAAGCTCCAGCGGGGAATAATTGAACTGACCCTTAATCACCATATTGAGAAATGACGGAGAATTTTCATCCATTTCGACCGCCTCGCTGACATAAAGAGGGGAGAAGTCGATGGTTTCGAAACCTTCCATAGCCGATATCAACCGGCAGGCGGTCAGCAGATTATTCTCACGGTCACCAAGGTTCGAACCCAATCCCAGATATACGGTTTGCGGCATTATTTTCTCCTTTTTGGCCATTTTTCATTCTTTACTTTTTGTATCGGCCAAAATCTTGGAAGTATCAGGCTGGCGCCGCGTTACTTCGATTTCAATATGATCGATTGTCCCGGCGATCGGCGGGATCATCTTCCTGATACGCAGCGTAACCCTGAAAACCGGGAATTCCTCAAGGATGGCGTCGGCAATGGCCCGGGCCAGGCTTTCAATCAGCGAAAAGGCCTTACCCTCGACAATCTGCTGAATTTTTTGATAAACCGCCACGTAGTCGATCGTGTCCTTGATCGAGTCGGTCTGACCGGGCGGGGCGAGATCGGCCTCGAGCTCGCAATCGACCTCATAGCGCCGGCCGGTTTCCTTCTCGGCGGCAGAGACGCCGTGATAGCCGTAAAAAACCATTTTGTTGAGACGGATAACGTCCATATTTATTCTCCGCTTAGTGACCTGATAGTCATTTTCCGTGATAAACGCTGATATGCTTCTTTATAGCTTTCCGGGCCGGCGGTCAGCGACAACCGAATAAAGCCCTCGCCGATTTCACCAAAAGCGGTGCCGGGAAGGGTGAGGATTCTTTTGCGCCGTAGCAGCGCCGCCGCATAGGTCGAGGATTGTTTTCTCTCCGGTATTTTGATCCAGAGAAAAGGCACCGACCGATCGCCGACCTGTGTCCAGTTCATTTTTTCAACCAGCCGGAGAGCTTCAAGGCGGGATTGCGTTATTAGCTTTCGGACCATTTTGATTTCAGCCGAGGGGTAATTCTCGATTGCCCGGACGGCCGCTTCGACCCACCCTTTTGGCAAAGCCAGGGCCAGCGTCTGCCTGATAGTCGTCAGACCGGCAATTGTTTCCGGCGTTCCGACCGCAAAGCCGAAAGGCAGGTAAGGCATCCCGAAGGTAAAAGGAAATGAAAAGATTTCCATGCTGACCTTGTCGCCGCCCGGGATAGCGCGCAAAGGCCGGAATCTTTCTTCGGCCAGTGAGCAATAGGCGGCGTCATTGATGATAAATAGATTTTGCTTGGAAGCAATCTGAATCAGCTCGGCCAACTCGGTTTCATCGAGCATTGTCCCAAACGGATTATTGGGATTGTTCAGCGTGATGATTCTGGCCGCCTTGCCCAAATTTGAGGTAAGTTTGACAAATGCCGGCTTATAATCGGTGTGGGATGAAATCGGATAAGTGACCGGCACCCCGCCAACCGCAATCGCCAGTCTTCGGTAAAACGGCATCCCCGGTTCGGGGCAGAGAACAATATCGCCGTATTCGACATACGCCAGAAAAATATCAAAAATAATCCGGTGAATACCCTGGCCGATATATATTTCTTTTCGGGCCTCTACTTTAATTCCATATTCACGCTTCAGCCAACCGGCGATCGCCTCTTTTAGCCTCAGCATATCATCGGCATCGGCCAATTCCAGCGATTTTTCGGAGGCGGCTGTATTCGTTTCAGTGACCGGCCATACAAAATGCCCCAGATCGACCGTCGGTATCCGCTTTTCCGTGGACTTCAGTGCCCGCCGCGGATAAAATTCCTCCAGGTCGAAAGGGAAATGATACAGCCTGTCGGCTTTGTCCAGCACCACCTTTTTTATCATAATTTGCGTTCCTGTCTTATGGCTTCAGCAATTTTTCTCAGCCTTTCGATCTCGGGGTTGTCAAGAGGGTCAATTTCTCCGGCGCCGCCGGCAATATAAAATATTTTGGCAAAATGTTCAACCGTTTCCATGCGATAAAAGGCTTCTTCCGGGTCCCGGCCGATTGTCAGAACGCCGTGATTTCGAAGCATGAAAGCCACATGGTCTTTTATGAACGGTTCAAGCGCCTGTGGGACGGCTTCGGTCCCGGGCGAGGCATAATCGGTCAGGGGGATATCTCCGACCGAAAGAATGACTTCAGGCAGAATATCGGGCGGCAGTCCACGGCCGATAATCGACATAGCGGTGGCATAGGGGGGGTGCGCATGGCAACAGGCCTTTATATCGGGGCGCCGTTGGTAGACAAAGAGATGCATCAGCATTTCCGATGATGGCTTTCCGACCCCTGAAATCAGCCCACCCCTCGGATCGACCAGAACCAGGTCTTCCGGCTTAAGAAAACCTTTGGCTGATCCGGACGGGGTTATGAGTATTTTATCGCTGGCAACAAGGCAGGAGATATTGCCGTCCGTTCCGGGGACAAAACCGTTCCGATACAAACGGCGGCCGATTTCGACCATTAATGTTCTTTCTGCGGAATAATTCATATAAATTACCATATTAAACTTAAAAATTATAAAAGTCAATCACTTGCCGGCAGTTATTCTTGAATTTTCCTCAATCCTCTCCGTATATTTTAATGTCTTGGTGTTCAAAAATTTAGGCTGTGTGAGTGATAAAAAAAAATACGAAACCACGGGGGCGCGAGGCCGGTATAATCTCTAAGAAGCTTGTGAAAAAATGTCAATAATTGTATTGACAGAAATGAATTAGAGTCGTATAATAAAAAGCTATGTTGTTTGGAGGTTGAACTTGAGATACGGGTCGTTTTCTATCTTGGGGGCAGGGTATCGTTTTTTCTCCCTAGGATTAATAGTAGTCATCTGCATCATTGCAGGTATTCTTATCGCGTCCAATCTCGATTTTACCAAAAAATCGGCTGCCAATATTTCGAATCAGAAATATCCGGTGGTTCAGAATGAGGACGACGAATACGAATCGCCTTTTGTGGCGGTTGTCAACAACGTCCAAGATGCCGTGGTAAATATTGTGGCCGAGGTTTCCACGGAATACAGTTATCATGACGAATTATTCTGGCGTTTTTTCCAGATTCCCCAGGAGCCATCCATATCGAGTGGATCCGGGTTTTTCTTCCGTGAAGACGGCTATATCCTGACCAACTATCACGTTGTCAAAAATGCCAAGAAAATTGTCGTGCGGACCTCATCCGGGTATCGTTATGACGGCTCATTTGTCGGGGGCGACCCTCAGACCGATCTGGCCGTACTGAAAGTAGATCCGCAAGAAAAAATAGAATATATTCCATTCGGCAACTCCTCCAAAATTATGGTGGGTGACTGGGCCATTGCCATCGGTAATCCCTTTCCCCAGCAGGGCCTTGACAGGACAGTGACGGTGGGTGTGATCTCGGCCAAGGGCCGCAGTAACCTTCGGTTTGGCGAAGGTACCCCGCGTTACCAGGATTATATTCAGACCGATGCCTCGATTAATCCCGGCAATTCCGGCGGCCCGCTATTGAATCTCAGGGGCGAAGCAATCGGTGTCAACGCCGCCATATCCAGTCCGACCGGCGCTTCGGTCGGCATCGGTTTCGCCATACCGATTAACCTGGCCCGATCGATTGTTCCTGACTTAATTGCCACGGGCAAAGTTTCGCGCGGCTGGCTGGGCGTGTATCTCGCCGACGTCAACGAGGCCCGGGCACGCCAGCAGGGGCTCGACAAGGTCAAAGGGGTTTATATTGAAGATGTTTTCAAGGAATCGCCGGCGGCCGATGCCGGTATCAAGACCGGCGATATTTTGTTAAAATTCAACGGTGAATCTATTCTTGATGCCGACCAGTTTTCGGTTTTGATTTCGACCGCTCCCAAGGACCGGGATTCGCAAATGGAAGGTATCCGTGACGGCAAGCCTGTGACATTCAGCGCCAGATTGGTTGACAGTGAGACATACCAATTGACACATGCGTCGCAATTCGAACAGCCGAATCAACTCGTGACCTGGCTGGGAATGGAATTGAAAACATATAGTGAGAATGTTGCCAGGCAAATTAATTCCGATTATTTCCCGGGTGTTTATATAAACCGGGTGGTTAAGGGCTCACAGGCATACCTGGCCGGTGTTATGCCCGGATCGATTATAACTCAGGTAGATAACAAAGAAGTAAAAAACCTGGCCGATCTGCAGATAATCGCCGAAAGCCTTCAGAGTAAGAGCACGGCAATACCGTTCCTGCTGGTCGATCCGGGGGGTTCGATTGAGTACAAGGCCGTCAGGCCTTAGTGTAGGGGTGCTTCTGATGCTATGGGTACTCTTATTTAAGGAGGATTGTTGATATATTGTGGCTAAGCAATCATTAAAGTACCGTGATGAAGACAGATCTCTGGATCTGTATCTCCGAGAGATCGGAGAAACGCCACTTATCGACGCTGCCGAGGAAGTGAGACTGGCGAAACAGATCAAGCTGGGCAATATGAAAGCCCTGGAAGCATTGACCAAGGCCAATCTCAGATTCGTCGTCTCTGTCGCCAAGCAGTATCAAAACCAGGGCCTGTCGCTGGCCGATTTGATCAATGAAGGCAACATCGGTTTGATCAAGGCGGCCAAGCGTTTCGATGAAACGCGCGGTTTCAAGTTTATCAGTTATGCCGTGTGGTGGATTCGTCAGGCAATCCTGCAGGCACTGGCCGAGCAGAGCCGCATTGTGCGGCTGCCGCTCAACCGGGTCGGAACTTTGCACAAGATAGGTAAAATTTCGAGCTCGTTAGAACAGGATCTGGGACGCGAGCCGTCGCCGGATGAAATCGCCAAAGAGCTCGACCTTTCCGAGGGCGAAGTTTCGGACACGCTTAAAATCTCCAATTCGCATCTCTCGCTCGATGCACCCTTTTCGGTTTCCGAGGATAATTCGCTGATCGATATCCTCGAGGATGAATTCCAGCCCGCTCCCGATGAGGAATTACTGGAATCATCCCTGAAAATGGAAATCGAAAAGGCCCTGGATACATTAACGCCGCGTGAGGCCGAAGTGATCAGCCTGTATTTCGGACTGAATCATGAAAAGGCTCTGACACTCGAAGAGATCGGCGCCCGCTTCTCCCTGACACGGGAAAGGGTGCGTCAGATCAAGGAAAAAGCGATCCGCCGTCTGCGCCATGCATCGCGGAGCCGGTCGCTGCGAGCTTATTTGAATTAAAATGATGTTTTCATTATGATTAAGCCGCCTTCGGGCGGCTTTTTTATTTTGCATCCTTCCGGCCACCTGGCTTTAAATTGAATGTTGACAAATTGCATACAAGTAATAATTTTAGTTGCTTATTCAACAGGGAGCGAAAATGTGAAGAATGTAACAGGCGTACCGATCAACAAAAACAGTATTTTATATATTTATGTAATTTTATTCCTTCTGGCTGGAGCCTTTTTCGCCTTCTCCGGTGGCGGATACTATACCGCAGACTCCGTAAAAAAACTGAATGATATGGTCGAAATAAAGATTTGGCTGTTTCTATCAATTATTATGGCTGCCCTTATCTATAATTCGTCCCTGGATAAAACTCAAAAACTATGGGCATGGATTTTTGCACTGGCCTTTTATTTTGTAATCTTTTATGCCCTGTTGTTTAAGGGCACTGATTATGGTATGAATGGTCACTGGGGCGATAACGGTAATCGCCTGGCGCTCGTTACCAAATTTCGTGAATTTGCCTCGCCTTTTCAGGATTGGTATTACAAGAATCTGCCTTCATTCTATCCGCCTCTGTGGTTATATCTTCAGGGGAAATTGGCCTGGCTATTCGGTATCGAAGGCTACAAGACCATTAAGTATGGATACTTCGTCATCTATGCTCTATACCCGGTGATGCTTTTTTATGTTTGGAGTAAGGTTGGCTTGAAAAGCGCCGCTTTTGTTATTGCTTTTCTGACGCTGTTTTTAAGGGATATTCATCTCGACTATGTTTATTACGAACACATTACGGCCGCTTTCTTTGTGCCCTGGTGGCTCTATTTCGTGGAGGATGTCAGGAACCGGAAGAATAAGGGCATAGGCTGGTACGTGCTTGGCGGTTTCCTGGGTGCCCTGATCTTTATGACTTATTACTTCTGGTTTTTTATCGGTATCATCTCGATCTTTTTGAGGCCGGCCTTGCAGTTGCTTCTGGGCCGCAGAGGATTTCTCGAAACGTCGCCATTTAAAACCAAGCTTCTCATGCTGAGCGCCGTCGCTGTTTTTTCCTCAATCTACTGGCTGCCACTGGTGATCAGTATAATTCAGTACGGCGCCGATTCCATGCAGAATAAATGGTTTCATCTGGATTACCTTGATTTTCGTCTGCCTATCTTTAATTACAGTCTCGACAGTCTGATTTATATTACCGGATTAATCTATCTGGCGCTTCGAATAAGAAAACCCCTAAATGGCCGTTACATCTTGTTTCTTGCAAGTATGCTGGTTCTGTATCTGATAGATCGCATGCTGAATATATTCGAGACATCGATTCAGGCCCGGAAAATACTCGAACTTTTCCCTGTATTCCTGACGGTATCTGCAGGTTATGGCGTGGCATTTTTGTTCCGATATGTGCGAATTAAACGGCCGAAAATGAAACTGGTCATTCTGGTTGTCTCGGCCCTTTTTATTATTGTCTATGGCAATTCGCACACGGAGATTACTACTGAAAAGCATTACAAGAATGCCATAAATCAACGGCCGCCGGTGAATGATATCAATATCCTTAAGACTGTTGATTATCGCGGCAAAGTTTTCCTTACTAATCATTATCTGGAAGCTGTTTATCTGCCTTATTATTTTTTCCTTGGTCACTGGGGCCCGGCGGCGCATACGGCCTCGAGATTCGATAAGAGAATTGCATTTCTTCGATATGTCGGGGACTATTGCAACGATGCCCGGACGGCTTTCCTGTTAAGGAATAATTGCCTTGATCCGGTGGACTATTTTTATCTTCCGACTGACGATACGACGAAAACGGTCTATTTTGATGTTTACCCTCTATATTATCCTGCGATCACGACAAAGCTGCGCCTGGAATTCCCCGAAACGACGACGACGAAATCAAAGTATTTCAAACTTAGGCACAAATTCGGAATATATTCCATTGACTCGCCCGCGCAATCAATCCTTGAACTTTTTGGAAAGACCGATTCTCCCGTCGGGCTTTCCGAATGTGTCTCAAGATTTAATCGTCTTAATATGGCCGTAAACTTTCTGCCGAAAATATATGCTGACTCTCTGCGCCCATATTTAAGCCGGGCCGGGGAAGAATTAGAGGATTCGGTTTCATTCGAGCCGGAAATCTGCTTTGACAAAGGCATCAAATTATTGGCGATTAAAGCCGTCTCTGACGCCGCCGGCCATTCAAAACTCCGAATGATATTCGCTACCGATCGACGCATCGGCGAAGACTATACTATTTTCTGCCATGCATATCCGGTTAATAAAGATATGCTTGAAAGCGGTCGGGAATCATATGGTTTTGTCAATTGTGATATTTATCCGGTTAAAATGACCAGTAAATGGATTGAAGGGGAATACCAGCTGCTTGAGAAATCACTCGATCTTAAGCCGGGCCGATATAAATTCCATATTGGGTTGTTTTCCAGAAAAGAAGGCCGGCTTCCCCGGACTTATTACAGTTCCTATTTTAATATAGGTGAGATCAGGTAAAAAATAGTTGCCCTTGGCGAAAAATCTATTATATTGGCTGACGCTTTAATGCCGAAGTGGTGAAACTGGTAGACACGCTGTGTTCAGGGCGCAGTGCTCGAACGAGTGTGTGGGTTCGAATCCCACCTTCGGCATTTTTTATTGGGAGAAATCCGTAATTTTATACTTGACAAACAGTTATAATTGTCGATATTACTATTAAATCAACGCTGTGACCATATTGTGACCAACAATTTCAGGTTTTTTCGATATGGGAAATATCTACAAAAGAGGCAAAATCTGGTATGTCGACGTCCGGGTAAAGGGCCGGAGAGTCCGCAAACGGATTGGTTCATCCAAGCGCATTGCCGAATTGGCACTCAGGGACGCCGAGGTGCAAGCGGCGCGTGAGGAATTTGGATTCTCCAAGACTGATATAACCCTGGATAAATTCTTTGAGCTGTTTCGGCAATATTCCGGGGCCAGCCATCGTCCCAATACCACCGATCGATACCGTGCGGTCATAAACCATTTCCGGGAATTCTTGAAGGAATATCCGGATATAACCTTCATATCTGAAGTAAATTCCGAGCAGATTGACCGCTATAAGATCTTTCGGAAAAGTAGTCTGGTGAATGGCAACGGCCAACCTGTGGAATCTCCTGAGAAGGCAACTGACAAAACACGAAAAGGAGCGAAAGCACATACGATCAACTTTGAATTGGATGCGCTTCGGTTGATATTCAATCAGGCCATCAAATGGGGCTACCTGAAGGAAAATCCGACCAAATGGGCCAAGCGTCTAAAAGTCGATGATGCCAAACCGCCGCGGTTTCTGACAATAGGAGAGTGCCGAAAGTTCCTCGATGCCAGCCCTCCCGAATTATATCCGGTCTATTTCACATTTCTAAACACTGGGATGCGAAGATCGGAGCTTGAGAACCTGCAATGGAAAGATGTGGATTTAGAAAGACGTAGAATCCTGATCAGATTCAAAGAGAACTGGCAGCCTAAATCGGGGGAGAGGGACATTCCGATAAATGAAAATCTCCATGAGCTGTTGAAAAGCCTGTTTGATAAACGGTCAAAGAAGTCGCCAGATGATTATGTCTTCGCTATCAAGAGTTCCAGCCACTCCCGAAACTGGACGCGCGATCAATTAATAAAGATTGCCAAGGAAGCCGATATTGAAGGCCTAACCAAACTCCACACTCTACGTCACACCTTCGCCAGCCATCTTGTCATGAACGGTGTCGACCTGCCCACCGTCAAAAAGCTACTGGGCCACTCCGACATCCAAACCACCATGATCTACGCCCACCTGGCCCCAGATCACCTGGAAAAGGCGGTGGGGAAATTGAAATTTAAATCTTAAAATTGGTAATTAATCCAATAATGAAAATATCAGCTTAAAAAATATGTAGATGCCAACCATGTATTTTTCGGAATGGTTTCTTCAAAATAAAGTTTTATAAAATTTCCAAACCAACTACAACCAAATACTAATTGGACAAGCAAGGCATTGATAAACAGCGAGTTAGTGACGACATTAAAAAATAAAATGGGCAATTTATAAAATAAGCGCTAGCAAAAAGTGCCTAAAATAATTTTGCTAGTTAGAAAGGTTCAATAACTACCTGTTCGCTGCCTTTTAGACCTTGACAATAATAGATACTATTTTATATTTTAACAACGGCAATCTGCGGCATTTTAGTTTAATAAAGCGAATGCGACAACCACTGAATTTATTCAAAAAATTGGGCGACATGGCAGGTAAAATACAATGCATATGTTAGGCATCGGTAGTATTATCGATGGAATAGTATTTAAAGCCTATGAATATAGAGTATTTTTTAAGATTGTTGTGACTAGTGGACAATCCTATATGGGAACTGTACCAGAGGAAGAATTCTTTTGGTCAACCGAAGATAATAAAAACTATAATGATGTGTTTAAAATTGGTAGTTCACATAAGTTGCAGGTTTTGGCATTTAATAAGGATAAATATTCTTGTAACATTTTATTGAGTCGGCGATTTGTAAATCAAAAAACTGGTCAATCGAGAGACCCGTGGCTCTCTATCAACAAATATTATTCTGTAGGTGATGAAGTCATTGGTGAAATATTCCATATATTTGGCAACCATGCATATTGTGTTATAAATGAAGGCATAAAAGGAATTATAAATGTTAAGAATTTGACGGATTATCTGCTAAAACAGTATGAAGACAGTAATAAAGAGACGCCATTAAGTGGGGATGCTTTGCGACAATCTGAAGTGCTGTATAAGGGAGACTATATTGCGGGCAAGATATCAAATATTGACACAAATAAAAGACTTGTTGTGTTGGATGTTATTGCACCAATAGAAAGTCGAAGAAATAATACCGATATTAATGATGCATTAAGTATGCCAGCGCAGTACGATGGCGGTGCTTCAGTTTATCATAGCAATATAAAACATGATCTTGGCTTTAGAAATGTATGTTTTATAGATGATGATATGGCACTTGTCAATATGGTAAATAAGGTATTTCATGATTGGGGAATAAAATTTGTCACTTTTACTGATTATGAATCTATAAGTGATTATGCCCAGAAAGAGTCCATTTCAAATATTGATTTGTTTTTTGTAGATCTTAAGATTGGCCAAAATGCCAAAGCCGGAATAGAGATATCTAATCTGATAAAAGATAATTATCCGGATGCAAAAATAATTATCATGACTGCAATCAAATTGAATATGGTAATAGATGATCTAAATGCTCTAGGTATTCAGGATGTTTTATTAAAACCATTTTGCATTGAAGAACTTTTTGAGTGTATTCGAATAAAGGGCAGTTATCTAAGCCCGACTGGCCTTCGTAAGACTACTGAGAATGAAGGTGCTGCTGATGGACAGACTACTCTTTCGATTAAAATAAGGGATTATCTAAAAATATTAGTGGAATTGGCTGGGGCCGATGGTGCGGCCATATTTTCTTATGATCCACATAGTGAGTTTGTTGGACTTATTTCATGGAATAATGATAGAATCAAAGAGGGATATAACAAATGGTATAAATACTTGCATAAAAGTCCAATAAGAGATATTCTTATGCGAGGGGAAAGATTCGAATCGAACAACAAGAATCCATTTACTTTGCCGGGGAAATTTAGATATTTGTGTAAGCTGCTAGATTTTCAGCGAATCATTGGAAAGGAAATAAACGTGCCGTCCGAGATTGGATATTGTTATTTTCTGTTTTACTCCAGGAGAAAAACTCTAAGTGAAATAGACTATGCAAATGCGAATATTGGCCAAGCGGAAATAAGAAATTTATTAATGGAAGAAAACTATATCCAATGGGCGAAAGATAAACAAAAATTCAGTCTTGAAGGGGAGTTATTGACCCAATATGGGCATAGTTTATTTCAAGAATCATCTGCGCTTGAAGGAAACATTAATATTCTGCGAGAATATATTTTTAATAAATCAAAATACTGGGATATAAGTGATAAGGAGATCAGTAATGTTATAGATTGCATTCAGATGTCTGCAAAAAGAATAGTTAATTATGGAAAAAAATTAACATTAATATCATCCGAAAAGGTAGGCATAATTATTAATATTGAGGAATTTCTTAACACAATTATAGATTTTGCCAGGCATGAAGCTACCAGCAAAGACATAATTATAAGAACCAGGTATTGTGGCAATATGCCGAACATAAAAATAACAAAAATGGATTTGTTTGTGGTGATACTGAATGTAATGGTCAATGCGATTCAACAAATTAGTTGGTTTATTAATAAAATTGGAGAGATAGTTGTTAGTACAATATACCATTCAGACTGCGAGTATCCGATAGTTATTGAAATTAGTGATAATGCTGTTGGAGTACATCGAAAAAACTTTGACTGTATTTTTGAGCCCTTATATACTACGCGCAGAGGTGGGCATGGAATGGGACTTGCGATTGCGAAACAAGAACTTGAATCGGAAGAAGCCTATATTAAGGTAAAGGAAAGCATTATGTATCGTGGTACAGCATTTGAAATTGATATTCCCAATAATCTAATATTATAGACTTGGGAGGTTAGGTAAATGAAAAAACAGCAGCGGAAACCAGCTTTATTAATTATAGATGATAGCGTAGGCACGAGGTACCAGTTAAAGAATAGTTTTATAAATGAGTTTGATGTTAGTGAGGCAGCTAACTGGACTGAGGCGAAACCGCATTTGGAAAAAAGAAAATATAAATTCGTACTAATAGATCAAATATTGCAGGATTCTTTTACAAAGGATGGATTAAATGGTATTGCCATAGCAAAAAAGATCAATAAAGATTATGATACTACAATAATTATTTACACCTTGAAACCTAGTAAGGCGTCACATGATAAAGCATTTGAGGCAGGAGCTAAAAGATACATCGTCCAGGATCATAAAGATATTCCCAAATTAGTGTTGGAACTCAATAAGAGCTTACCGCATTTTTTTGAGTTAAAGGAGATATTAGTTAGTAAGCGACCTGAAACCGTTCTTAATGTGCTCCCACGATATTTCAATAATTTGGGTTGTGGTGTTAGTATAATTGATAAGGCTTATGGAATATGGTACCGCAACGATGAACATAGAAAAATGTTGGAGGGCATTGACTACGTAAATAAGACTGGCGGTAAACTCCGAGAGGGAGTAAGTTGTTGGGTAGAATATTTGTGTAAATATGATCAATCAGGTCCATGTGATAATTGTCCTGCTGTTACGGTTTTTGCAAACGGGGTTTCCTATCGATGTCCTGTGCCTATGAAGGTAGAATCATCCGGAAGGGTTAGATATTTTGATATAACGTCAAGCCCTATAAAGAAGGGTCGCCAAGTCATCGGGGCCATTAATACAGTCATTGATGTGACTGAAAGAGAAAAACTAATAGAAATGGGTTCAAGGCTGGTAACTGAAAAGATAATTGACAACAGAATAAACGTTTTGCTAGATGCAATAAGGACTCTGGGCTATGACAGAATAAGGTATTATCTTATTTCTGCTGATAGATCTGAAGCTGGAATGGAGATGGTGTTACAAAAGACAAAAGGACACAGGCAATTTGATAAGCCAAAGGATGGATTAAGGTTTCGTGTTAAGGGCGACCCATATTGGGAACATACCTTGAAGTATTTTCGAAACTATAATGCGTTTATATATGGTCTTCCCCTAAAAAAATGGACACATAGTTAAGATAGGGTAGCCGCCCGTTCGAAGTCAACTGGATTTTTAAAACCCAGGCTCGAATGACGGCG